>NZ_JBEXRZ010000087.1:0-29224 GCF_040613325.1 Streptomyces sp. NPDC006283
GCCCCGACGCTCGGGCGCCGGGGGCGGCGGCGGAGGCGCGCCCCACTGCTGCTGCTGGGGTGCCTGAGGCTGCTGCCCGGCCGCGGGGGTGTGGGTGAGGGCGAGCTGCGTCACGGCTTCACCTCGGCAGGCAGGTCGAGCTTTGCCCGCGCCGCGTCGGTCAGCGGCTGACCGTTGTAGCCCGTTGCGTCGAGGAGTTGATTCGACAGGCGGTCGTTCACGCGCTTCTGCTTCTCCAGCTCCTCGCGAAGCCGGGCGACAGAGGCACGCTCCGGCCGCTGCGAGTCGAGCCGCGCGCGGAGATCGGCGATGGTCTGCGCCTGTACTTCGAGGCGCTGCTCGCGGTTGTCGAGGTCGGCTGCCATGCGCCGCTGGTTGGACAGGGCCGCTGTGGCGGTGGCTTCAGCGCGGTCAGCGCGGCCGCGGTAGTGCTCGGCCCGAGCGATGAGTTCCGCCTCGCGTGTGGTCCGTCGGGGGAAGAGGAGTGTCGCCAGCCAGCTCACTGGGCACCGCCGGAACGCTCGCCATAGATCCGGCGCCCGAGACTGTCGAGGGTCTCGGCCTCGCCCGTCTCGTTCTGGACCGTGGTGCCGAGCATCCGGAGATTGCCCAGCTCGTAGCCGATCTGCTGCAACCGGCCCTGCGACGTCTTGGGATTGAGGATCTCGTCGCGGTACGACTCGGCGGACCGGGCCGGGGCCTCGTTGCCACGCTCGATACGGTCGGCGTCCGGGTCCTTGTCGTGCGTCGGCGTCAGCCCGAAGCCGAGAAGCAGCGTCCTCAGTGCGACGGACTGCGCCTTCGTCGTGGACTTGTCGGCGGTGTCGAGGGCCTCGCCCATCGTCTGGAGGGTGAGCGTGTCACCCATCGGCCCCATGATCGTCCAGGTGACGAGCACGGAGCACTCCCGCATCTTGCCGCCGTTCTTGGTCGACTTCTCCCCGTAGGTGGCTTCGACCTTGGACGACATGACATTCACACCGTGCTTCAGCGTGACGGGGCCGAAGACGTTCACAACGGTGTCGACGCCGCGGAAGTTGAACTTCGTGCCGAGGGCGTTGTACAGCTCGCCCTTGCCGATGGCGCGGATCTCGCGGCGGACGCGGAGCCAGGCGACTCCGACGGGCACCATGTCGGGGTCGTCATCGCCCGGCTCGTAGTCGGCCATCGGGTCCGGCGCCGGTGCGTAGTCCTCGACGGCCGGGGCCGCGGCGGAGTCCTCGGCGGGCGGGGTGTCGGTGCGGCCGGCGGCAGCGGCAGCGCGCTCAGCAAGAGTCGTCATGCGGTGTGCTCCTCACGGACAGAGCGGGGGATGTTGATCTGGCGGTAGGTGCGGTCCTCGACGCAGTCCGCGTAGGCCTCGGGCCAGCGCTCGGCGAGGCGGGCGGTGTCCGTCCACTGCTTCGAGCGCTCGTCGAGGGACACGAAGGTGCGGTCCAGGACCGTGGCTGCTTCGGCGCCGCCGAGGCCGGAGAGGATGCGGGCCTTGGCGGCCTTCTTCCGCTTCTCGGCGGCGGTCATCTCGGCGTGGGCGTCGAGGTAGTCGCCGATGGCGTCCTGGGTGTCGACGTCGCGGGTGATGTCGATGGCCCCGGACCGCTCGGGGTGCAGCTGGTCGTACAGGTCGAGGAGGACGTCCGGGTCGGCGTCGGCGGCGAGGACCGGGGGCCGCCGGTCGGTGATTTGCTGCCAGGCGCGGGCCCCGGCGGCGCGCAGGTCGGCGATCAACTGAGCGTGGTCGGCGACGCGGACGGTGAACTGGCGGAAGTCGTTGCCGCCGATGAGGCAGCCGACGTGCATGTGGTCGTAGCCGCAGACGTCGGCCTGCCACAGGGTCTGGGCGAGGACGTCGTCCGGGACGCCGGTGCGCCACTGTCCGGCCTTCATCTTGTCGCGGCACTTGATCTCGACTGCGCAGCGTTCGCGGTTGTCGGCGAGGGGGCATTCGAGGACGCGCCGGTCGAGGGTGCACATCTGCCACGGCCGCTCGGTGTTGGCGACGAGGCCGACGCGGCGGACCACGGAGCGGTTCCTCCTCGCCCACTCGCGGGCGACGGTCTCCTCGTTAAGGCGTCCCCACAGGGCGGGTTCGGAGTCGTCGCCTTCGAGGGGCAGGCCGCCGGTCTTGTCGTGGTAGACGGAGAGGGCGTTGCCGTAGCGGCTGATGCCGAGGACGGCGGCCATGTCGCTGGAGCCGAGACCACGGCGGCGGGCGGTGAGCCAGCTGGCGCGGTCGGCGTCTGCGGGGAGGATGAGGCGGCCGGTGGGGGTGACCTTCCGGCCGGCGGCCGGGGCGGGTGCCCCGGCCTGCGCGGTTGTCGTCATCGGGCATCGCCACCCTCGGCGGTCGCCAGCGCCTCGATGGTGAAGCTGCCGCCGTTGTTCATCCCGGCATAGATGCAGCCGTGCATCTGCTCCAGGTCGACGTAGACCTCCCGGTCACGGCTGAGCAGGTAGCGGCCGATGTCCTTGTGGATGTGCTCGGCGAGGCCGTCGGCGGTGACCGCCCACACGGTGAGCGGCGCCGGGGCGGGGCTGCCGTTGCGGCCGCCGTTGCGGCCGACGCGCTCGTAAGTGACGCGGTACAGGGTCTGCGTCGCGCCCGGCGCCTCGGCCATCTCCTCGAGGGAGGGGGTGATGATGGCGGCCTCGGGGTCGCGCGGCTCGTTACGTCCGGCCTGCCAGTCCGGGCCGAGCTTCAAGGCCATCTCGGCGCGGTCCTGCTGGGCAAGGCGTTCGGCGCTCATGAGGCCCTCCGGTTCTGCTGCGACGACAGCGCCACCGGCTCGGCCAGCTCCCGAATTCGGTCGGCCAGCGCGTAGCACTGCACGCCGTACACCGGGATCCGGGTCGCGAGCCGGTCGACGAGCTCCTCGACGAGCAGCTGCTCCCGGGCATGTCCGTCGTGCGCCGCGGCCGTCTCGTACATCTCGGCGATGTCGCAGAGGTCGGAGTGCAGCGCGCCCTGTGCCAGCTCGACGACGAGGTCTGTCACGAACGCGGTCACGTCGAGGGTGATGCCGGTCGGGATCTTCCCGACCTGGATCGGGTACGGCCCGTCAACGGGCTTGTTCGGATCGGTCATCGGTCGCTCCTGATGGTGCGGAGGTAGGCGACGGCGGCGGGGCCGTGGCGGTGGATCGCGTGGCCGAGGGCCGGGATGCCGCGGAAGACGAGCGCGGCGGCCAGGCCGTAGAGGACGAGGCCGATGGAGATCCAGAGGAGGACGCGCATCACCCCTGCACCTCCGGGAGGTCCCGGCCGAGCCGGTAGTCGTGGTGCAGGCCGTTCGGGTCCTCGACGGCGGCGCGCTGCCGGGCCAGCAGGCCACGCAGCGACTGCACCTGCCGCGACACGTCCGCCGGCCGTGGCGGCAGTTCGATGACCGACCCCGACGAGACCTGCATCGCCTCCGGGGTCAGCGAGTACGCGATCGGGTCCTCGTCGACGGTGCGGGTCGAGCCGGCGCCGACCGCGGCCTCCAGCTCGGCGATACGGGTCCGCAGCTTGGCCGCGCGCTGCCGCGCCAGCTTGGCCGCGAACCGCGCCCGCTTCGCGTCCTGCTCCTCTTCCCAGCGGGCGAGGCAGGCCCCGGTGAGGTCGTTCCGCAGCTGCTCTACTTCGGCTGCGTGCTCGGGGCTGTTGAGAAGTCCGGCCGACTCGATCGCGAACGCGATCCCCATCGGCGTGCGGTCCTGCGTCTGCGCCGCGCAGATCACTCCGGCGAGCGCGTTCAAGGCGCGTGTCCTCATGCCGCCACCGCCAGGCCGGCCACCGAGGAGGCCCGGCAGATGCCCTTCACGGACACGGTCACGTCCCGCCATGTCACGGTCAGCGTCGCGGAGTACTTCCGCACGCCGTCGCTGGCCTGGAACACGAACTCGGTGGGCTCGCCGCCGAGGACGTCGGCGTACGCGCCGATCACCGGCCGCATGTCCACGTCGTCGTTGACCGTGTAGCCGGACAGGCAACCGGAGTTGGACAGCTCCCAGTCGAGGAGCGGCAGGTGCGGGTTCTCCTTGAGGAGCTGCACCAGGGCGGTGGCGGGTGCCACCTGCGGGATAGGCTTGGTGTTCACGGTGACCTCGATTCCTTGTCTTGAGGTGTGCCGGTGGGGTCGTCCCGGGGCTTGGGGTTTCGGGGCGGCCCCTCTTACGTGTGGTCAGGCAGCCCGCTGAATGCGGGTGCTGACCCGAGCCCGCGGCACCTCGAACAGGGCACGCAGCGCGATGCCCTGCTCCGGTGTCAGCGGGGGTGCGGCGGCCGCGCATTCGCGGATCGCCTTCACAGCGGCCGGTCCCAGGCGGCGCTCGGCAGTGGCGCGGTCGAACACGGGGCTTGTCATGCCGTCACCGCCAGCGTCGGGCGGGTGGCGCCGGACTCGGCGCGCTCGAGCGGGATGAAGAGGACCAGGACGTCGACGCCGATCGAACGCGCTATCTCGTGCGCGGCGTTGGCGGAAACGGATTCCTGGTCACCGGTGAGGAGGTTGCCGATCGTGCCGTGCGGTACGCCGGCCTTGTCGGCGAGCTTCCGGACGCTGACCGGGGCTCCGGTGCCGGTGCGCTGCATCAGCATGCGCAGGAGGTCTGCGCTGACCAGCTTGTAGAGCGGGGCAGGTGTGTTCACGTCCACCTCGTGCGTTGATTCATTGCACTGCTTGGATGACCTGAGCATTGCACAGCTTGGACGGATCGTCCAGCGTCTTGGATCGACTGTGGGGATTCGGTCAAAACCGTGAGGCGGTCTGGCGCGGGTCATCCATTTGAGTGGACACTCTGTCCAGCGGGCGGGATGACCTGCGCTCGCTACCAGGGGGAAAGCACTCACGCCCCGTTGGTCACATGGACACCCGACGGCCCATGACATGACACGGAGTGGCAGGATGAGCCTCATGGCGGCTGAGAAAGGCGCGCCCGCGCCCACCGAGAGGCACCAGCTCGGGGACCTCGTACTAGACCGTAAGAACGCCCTTCGGCTGAGCTACGAGAAACTCGGGGCCCGGTGCGTCGACCCGGTGACCGGGGAGCAATCCGTCAAGAGCAGTTGGCTCCATCGCCTCGCCACCCGGCTCCCTGTCCAGGCGCCCGACGTTCCAGCGCTGCGTGGGATGGCCGCCGGCCTCGAAGTGCCGCTGCGCACCGTGCAAGACGCCGCCGCTGCCCAGTTCTTCGGAATGGACACCGTCTATAGCGGTGACGCGAGCGTGCGCGCGATCGTGCCTCACCTTGACGGGATGAGCCCGGAGGACGTCCGGAAGATCAAGGCCCTGATCGAGGCCTACCGGAACGGCTGACTCCCTTTCCCTCTGTCCACGCAAAGTAACCCGCATATGCCACCTAGTGAAATCCCATTTCGGCGTGCATGATGGGGATCCGCCTGGGGGGTGGATTCGGCCAAACCATTGCGCACTATCGTTCGAACTGGTGTGCGCATGGGGGCGCGCGGACAGGGAGGACGACGTGACCAACCAGAACGTGATCGAGACCTACTATCGCTTCGCCGAGCCAGGCGAGTTGCCGCCCGGCCGGGTCGTGGACATCGTCCCCACCGACGACCCCACCATCATCGACGTCGTCGTCTGTCCCGGTCACGCCTCGCTTGAACTGCTCAAAGAGATGACCGAGCAGCAGCGCAGCGCCTTCCAGACCGGCCAGTGGACACGCCTCGAAGACACCCCCGCCAACCGCATTCACCCCAACCGCGTGTTCGACGCCTGCTGGGAACTTGCCCCCGCGCACAAGGTGCCGGCCGGGGTCCACTGCGTCTCCGTCGAACGAGTCGGCCGCCACGCGTGGCTGGTTCGCGAGGGTGAGGCCACGCCTCAACTCGTCGCCGAAGTGAGCGTTCTGCTGCGCCGCATGGTCCGCTCGGAGATCTGGATCCAGCGTGGGACCGGCAGCACCGACCCCAAGTCAGACGGCGACTGAGCGCGGCTCGCACCGCTTGCACTCCGACAGTGGCGAGGCGGCGCCGAGGCTTCCATGAGGAGTCGAAGCGCCGCTGAGCTGCAGCATTAGAACAGCTTTTCGTCCGGCTTTGATCTCGCCGTGGCCTGCGCCGTCCTCGGCGCGGCCGAGCGGATCGACCCGCGCCAGATCGCCGATCTGGTGCTGATCGGGGAGCTCGGGCTCGACGGCCGGGTCAGACCGGTGCGCGGGGTGCTCCCCGCCGTGCTCGCGGCGGCGGAGGCTGGGTACGAACACGTCGTCGTGCCCGAGCAGACCGCCGGCGAGGCCGCGCTCGTACCGGGCATCTCCGTCCTCGGGGTGCGGAGCCTGCGTCAGCTGATCGCCGTGCTCGCCGACGAACCGGTGCCCGAGGAGGAGGCGGTGGAGGAGGGCAGGCCGGACGCCATGCTGGCCGGGCTGCTGGTGCCGGGCGCCGGCGTCGGCACGGGCCTGGCGGCGGATTCGGCGGACGGACCGGACCTGGCGGACGTCGCCGGGCAGCACGCGGCGCGCACCGGTCTGGAGGTCGCCGCGGCCGGCGGCCACCATCTGCTGCTGTCCGGGCCGCCGGGCGCGGGCAAGACCATGCTGGCCGAGCGGCTGCCCTCGGTCCTTCCGCCGCTGACCCGGCGGGAATCACTCGAAGTGACGGCGGTGCACTCGGTGGCGGGCATCCTGCCGCCGGGGGAGCCGCTGGTGCGCACGGCGCCGTACTGCGCACCGCACCACTCGGCGACGATGCAGTCTCTGGTGGGCGGAGGCAACGGCCTGCCGAAGCCCGGTGCCGTCTCGCTCGCCCACCGTGGGGTGCTGTTCCTGGACGAGGCCCCCGAGTTCTCCGGCAAGGTGCTGGACGCACTGCGGCAGCCCCTGGAGTCGGGGCATGTCGTGGTGGCGAGGAGCGGGGGAGTGGTGCGGCTGCCCGCCAGGTTCCTGATGGTGCTGGCCGCCAATCCGTGCCCCTGCGGGCGGCACAGCCTGCACGGAGCAGGCTGTGAATGCCCCTCCTCGGTGATCCGGCGCTACCAGGCCCGGCTCTCCGGACCCCTGCTGGACCGCGTCGACCTGCGGATCCAGGTCGAGCCGGTGAGCCGCTCGGACCTGCTCGGCCAGGGTGGTCGCGGCGAGACCACCGCGGTGGTCGCCGCCCGCGTGCGGCAGGCCAGGGACCGCGCGGCGGCCCGCTTGGAGGGCACCCCCTGGACCGTCAACAGCGAGGTCCCGGGCCACGAACTGCGGACCCGGTGGACGGTGGCCCCGGGCGCGCTCGCGGCGGCCGAACGGGACGTGGAGCGCGGCCTGCTCACCGCTCGCGGCCTGGACCGGGTGCTGCGCGTCGCCTGGACCGTCGCCGACCTCGCCGGCCGGGGCCGCCCGGACGCCTCCGACGTGGCGCTGGCGCTGGAGCTGCGGACCGGGATCGCGAGGGGTGTTCCAGCGGGTGTGGGCTCCGGTGCGGGGACGCGGTCGTGAGGCCGGACAAGGCCGGGGACGCGGTCATGACGCCGGACGGGGGCGGTACCGGAGCCGGGTGTGCGGGGGAGCGTGAGCGGACGGCCCGGGCCGCCTTGACGCGGATTCTGGAGCCCGGGGAGGAGCACGGCGGGCGGTGGCTCCGCGAATTCGGCGCCGAGGGTCTGCTCGGCCTGCTGACATCACGGAACTGCCTCGAGGGTGTTTTGACGGGCGCGACCGAGCGACGTATCCGCGGGCTGCGCGCCCGCGCCGTCGGGGTGGAGCCGGAGCGCGACCTGGACGCCGTCCGGGCACTCGGCGGCCGGTTCATCGTGCCCGGCGACACGGAGTGGCCGAGCCAGCTGAACGACCTGGCGGACGCCAGACCCGTCGGACTCTGGGTGCGAGGCCTGCCCGACCTGCGGAAATGGGCGCTGCGTTCGGTCGCGGTGGTCGGGGCGCGGGCGTGCACCGCGTATGGGGCGCACATGGCGGCGACGCTGGGCTCCGGACTCGCGGAGCGCGGTTGGGTCGTGGTGTCGGGAGCGGCGTTCGGGGTGGACGGCTCGGCGCACCGTGGGGCACTCTCCGCGGGCGGCGCCACGGTCGCCGTCCTCGCCTGCGGTGTCGACGTCGCCTATCCCCGTGGTCACGGCACATTGATCGGACGCATCGTCGAACAGGGCCTGGTCATCGGGGAGTTGCCGCCGGGTGGTCATCCGACGCCCAGCCGGTTCGTCCTGCGCAACCGCGTGATCGCCGCCCTGACTCGGGGCACTGTCGTCGTCGAGGCCGAGCACCGCAGCGGCTCACTCGTCACGGCGCGCAGCGCCCAGCGCCTCGGCCGCTACACGATAGGAGTACCGGGCCCGGCCACCAGCGGGCTCTCGGCCGGGGTCCATAACCTGCTGCGGGGCGAGGGCGTACTGGTCACGGACGCCGCGGAGGTGGTCGAACTGATCGGCGCCATGGGAGAACTGGCCCCCGCGCACAGCGGCCCTGTGCTGCCCAGGGACCTGCTGGACCCGGTCGCCAGACGGGTGCTCGAGGCGCTTCCGGCCCGGGGCGCGGTCAACGGGCAGGACATCGCACGCGACGCGGGGACGACAGGTGACGAGGCCCTCGGCAAGCTGTACGAACTGCATTCACTCGGATTCGTCGAACGGGCCGGTGAGGGATGGAGGTTGACGATCACGGCCAAGCGCGGTTCGAACGTGCGGCGAGGCGGTGCTTGACCTCGGGCATTCGGGTGAAAAGGTGTTGGCGATGACCTTCGGAGTGCGGTCGGCGGCGCCTGAGGGGCCGGTGCGCATGGCATCGGCCCCCGTTCGAAGGTGTGGACGAGGACGAATACCCGCGCAGGTTCGTTCCCCCCGCCTTCGCCCACCGCGACCGCGTAGTCACGCTACGCTCACCGGGTTCCGGCCCCCAGACGGCCCCCTCCCACACTCCTCACAGCAGAACGGCTCAGGCAACGCATGCCCCAGCACACCTCCGGGTCTGACCGCGCGGCAGCGCCACCCGCTGCCCGTGGCACCGTGCGGCCTTCCGCACCCTCGTCGCTCGAGGAGTTGTGGCGGTCGTACAAGGCCACGGGTGACGACCGCCTGCGGGAGCAGCTGATCCTGCACTACTCGCCGCTGGTCAAATACGTCGCCGGCCGGGTCAGCGTGGGGCTGCCGTCCAACGTCGAGCAGGCAGATTTCGTCTCCTCCGGGGTCTTCGGTCTGATCGACGCCATCGAGAAGTTCGACATCGAGCGGTCGATCAAGTTCGAGACGTACGCCATCACCCGGATCCGCGGCGCGATGATCGACGAACTGCGCGCCCTGGACTGGATTCCCCGCTCCGTGCGGCAGAAGGCACGGGCCGTCGAGCGCGCCTACGCCACGCTCGAGGCGCAACTGCGACGTACCCCGTCCGAGACCGAGGTCGCCGCGGAGATGGACATCTCCGTCGAGGAACTGCACGCGGTTTTCAGCCAGTTGTCACTGGCCAATGTGGTGGCGCTGGAGGAGCTGCTGCATGTGGGCGGTGAGGGCGGCGAGCGGCTCAGCCTCATGGACACACTCGAGGACACCGCCGCCGACAACCCGGTCGAGGTGGCCGAGGACCGCGAACTGCGCCGGCTCCTCGCCCGTGCCATCAACACGCTGCCCGACCGCGAGAAGACCGTCGTCACCCTCTACTACTACGAGGGCCTGACGCTGGCCGAGATCGGCCATGTCCTGGGCGTCACGGAGAGCAGGGTGAGCCAGATCCACACCAAGTCGGTGCTGCAGCTGCGTGCCAAGCTGGCCGACGTGGGACGGTGACTCTGGGCTCGCCCGGGGCGCATCCGTAAAGTGGAGGCGTGCCCAGGATTCGAGCGGCCTCCGTGGCCGAGCACCGGACGATGCAGCGAGGCGCCCTGCTGGACGCCGCGCGTTCCCTCCTGTCCGAAGGCGGTACGGAGGCGCTGACCTTCCCCGCTCTCGCCGAGCGCACCGGCCTGGCGAGGTCCTCCGTCTACGAGTACTTCCGCTCGCGAGCGGCGGTCGTCGAAGAGCTCTGCGCGGTGGACTTCCCCGTCTGGGCGGCCGAGGTCGAGGCCGCCATGGGGCGTGCGGAGACACCGGAGGGCAAGGTCGAGGCGTATGTGCGCAGGCAGCTCGAGCTGGTCGGCGACCGGCGTCACCGGGCTGTCGTCGCGATCTCCGCGAGCGAGCTGGAGGCCGGGGCGCGGGAGAAGATCCGGGCCGCGCACGGCGGATTGATCGCGATGATCGTGGAAGCCCTGGGCGAACTGGGCCAGGCCGAGCCCCGGCTGGCGGCGATGTTGCTGCAGGGCGTGGTGGACGCCGCGGTCCGCCGTATCGAGCTCGGTGCGGCCGAGGAGCCGGACGCCATCGCGGAGGCAGCCGTCGCCATGGTGCTGCGAGGCGTACGGGGCTGAACGCGGCCCCGCCCGTGGGCGGACGGCGAGGTCGCCCTCCCCGCAAGGACGGGGTCCAGGTTCCGTACCGACGGCGCAGGCCGCAGTACGTCGCGATGCAGACGGCTACCAGGAGCCCGGCGTGGAGCGCTTCCGGGACACCGGCGACAGCGGTGACAGCGGCCCGCTCCACCGGTGCCGGCCCGGCCGCGGGGAGGGGGACGCCGAACACCGGCAGGAGCCGGGACGGAGCGCGGCGCAGCATCCAGGGCGGCAGCAGCGACAGCGGATCCAGATACGCAGTGCCGCGGCGCAGCCCCCAGTGCATGCAGTTCGAGCAGTGCGAGGCCGCCGGTTCCACGGTGGCGACGACTTGGCCGGCACTCACTTCCGTGCCTTCGTCGACCAGCGGACGAACCGGTTCGTACGTCGTGCGCAACGGCGGTTCACCCGTACCGGTGAGACTGATCGTGAGCACGCCCCGGCCGGCGACGAGCCCCGCGAAGGAGACCGTGCCGGACGCCGCGGCCCGCACGGGCGTACCGCGCGGCGCGGCCAGATCCACCCCGCGGTGCCCCGGCCCGTACGGGGTGTCCGGCGGCTGCCACCCGCGCACGACCAACGGCCTGGGCGGCCCGACCGGCCAGCTCCGTCCCGCAGCCCGGCCGCCGGCCTCCCGGCGCGCCCCGTCCCGGTGGCGCCCCGGCGCACGGACGCCGGCGGGGTGCAACCGGCCGGCTTCCGGGCGATCGGGCGGCCTCGCGGCGGCTGTTCCGCCGAGCCCGTCGCCCGCGCGCGGCCTGAGTTCGCTGGCCCGCGGCGCGGGACCGGCCGCGTCGAAGGCCCCTGCCGGCGAAGTCGACCGGGCGCCGCTCGTGACGGGCTGTGCCGCCGCGGGCAGTACCGCAACGGGTGGTCCCGCCGCTGGCATGCCCGCCGTGGGCAGAACGACGAGCAGGACGAGGGCGAACCACCGGCGGACCGCCGACGGGGAAAACACACGGTTCATGGGCGAAACGCTCCCGCGAACGAGGGCACTCTCGCTGATCATGGTCCGGATCTGTGGACAAGCGGCCGGTTGTGGACAGCGCCGTCACCCGGCACGTCACCGGTCCCGTACACTTCTTCTGGCGATCCGGGTCACCGGGTCGACTTCGCACGCCCCGCCACCAGACCTTTCGCGGTCGGTGGCCGCGCTCCTCGGTCCCTTGTGGCACGGCGCGTATCGGGGCGTCAGGACATAACCGAGAAAAACAAGGAGATACGGCCATGGCCGTCGTCACGATGCGGGAGCTGCTGGAGAGCGGCGTCCACTTCGGTCACCAGACCCGTCGTTGGAACCCGAAGATGAAGCGCTTCATCTTCACGGAGCGCAACGGCATCTACATCATCGACCTGCTCCAGTCGCTGTCGTACATCGACCGCGCCTACGAGTTCGTCAAGGAGACCGTCGCGCACGGCGGCTCCATCATGTTCGTCGGTACCAAGAAGCAGGCCCAGGAGGCCATCGCCGAGCAGGCGACGCGCGTTGGTATGCCGTACGTCAACCAGCGCTGGCTGGGCGGCATGCTCACCAACTTCTCCACCGTCTACAAGCGTCTGCAGCGCCTCAAGGAGCTCGAGCAGATCGACTTCGAGGACGTGGCTGCCTCCGGTCTCACCAAGAAGGAGCTCCTGGTCCTCTCCCGCGAGAAGGCCAAGCTGGAGAAGACCCTCGGTGGTATCCGCGAGATGCAGAAGGTGCCGAGCGCCGTCTGGATCGTCGACACCAAGAAGGAGCACATCGCCGTCGGTGAGGCGCGCAAGCTCCACATCCCGGTCGTCGCGATCCTCGACACCAACTGCGACCCCGACGAGGTCGACTACAAGATCCCGGGCAACGACGACGCCATCCGCTCCGTCACCCTGCTCACCCGCGTGATCGCCGACGCCGTCGCCGAGGGCCTCATCGCCCGTTCCGGCGTCGCCACCGGTGACTCCAAGCCGGGCGAGAAGGCCGCCGGCGAGCCCCTCGCCGAGTGGGAGCGCGACCTCCTCGAGGGCGAGAAGAAGGCCGACGACGCCGAGGCCAAGCCGGCCGAGGCTGCCGCCGAGGCTCCGGCCGCCGAGGAGTCCGCCGAGGCTCCGGCCGAGGCCGAGAAGCCGGCCGCGGACGCCGAGCAGGCCTGACCTCACAGGTTCGGTTGCTGACGGCGGGGGACGGTGCCACAAGCACCGCCCCCGCCGCTCACCCGTAGATCTTCGACTTTCGACTTCGAGAGAGATTCAAGGACATGGCGAACTACACCGCCGCTGACGTCAAGAAGCTCCGCGAGCTCACCGGCGCCGGCATGATGGACTGCAAGAAGGCGCTGGACGAGGCCGACGGCAACGTCGACAAGGCCGTCGAGGCCCTGCGCATCAAGGGCCAGAAGGGCGTCGCCAAGCGCGAGGGCCGCTCCGCCGAGAACGGCGCCGTCGTCTCTCTGATCGCCGACGACAAGACCTCCGGTGTCATCGTCGAGCTGAAGTGCGAGACGGACTTCGTCGCCAAGGGTGACAAGTTCCAGGCCGTCGCGAACGCCCTGGCCGCGCACGTGGCCAAGACCTCCCCGGCCGACATCGAGGCCCTGCTCGCCTCCGAGATCGAGCCCGGCAAGACCGTCCAGGCGTACGTCGACGAGGCCAACGCCAACCTCGGCGAGAAGATCGTCCTGGACCGCTTCGCGCAGTTCACCGGTGGCTACGTCGCTGCGTACATGCACCGCACCATGCCCGACCTGCCGCCGCAGATCGGTGTCCTTGTCGAGCTCGACAAGGAGAACGCCGAGGTCGCCAAGGGCGTTGCGCAGCACATCGCCGCCTTCGCGCCGAAGTACCTCTCCCGCGAGGACGTTCCGGCCGAGGTCGTCGAGGCCGAGCGTCGTGTCGCCGAGGAGACCACGCGCGCCGAGGGCAAGCCCGAGGCCGCTCTCCCGAAGATCGTCGAGGGTCGCGTCAACGGCTTCTTCAAGGAGGCCACCCTCCTCGGCCAGCCGTACGCGCTCGACAACAAGAAGTCCGTTCAGCAGATTCTGGACGAGGCCGGCGTCACCCTGAAGCGCTTCTCGCGCATCAAGGTCGGCATCTGAGTCCGTACGACGCGGACACCGGACCCCGGTAGGGTCTGAAGCAGTCGTCCACGTTCGCGCCGGGCGACCGCAGATCTGACGAGGAGGCCATTGCCGTAGGGGAAACCGCAAGGACCCACTGGCAATGGCCTTCTTCGTATGTGCACGAGGAGATCCCCATGAATCAGGGCGCCGCACAGGGCGACGACAACCACGGCAAGAAGGCCGGACGCTTCATGCTGAAGCTGTCCGGTGAGGCGTTCGCCGGTGGCGGAGGCCTCGGCGTCGACCCCGACGTCGTACACGCCATCGCCCGCGAGATCGCAGCGGTCGTACGCGACGGGGCGGAGATCGCGGTCGTCATCGGCGGCGGCAACTTCTTCCGCGGCGCCGAGCTCCAGCAGCGTGGCATGGACCGGGCCCGTTCCGACTACATGGGCATGCTCGGTACCGTCATGAACTGCCTCGCTCTCCAGGACTTCCTGGAGAAGGAGGGCATCGACTCGCGGGTCCAGACGGCCATCACCATGGGCCAGGTCGCGGAGCCGTACATTCCGCTGCGCGCTGTGCGCCATCTGGAGAAGGGGCGCGTCGTCATCTTCGGCGCGGGCATGGGCATGCCTTACTTCTCCACCGACACCACCGCCGCCCAGCGGGCCCTCGAGATCGACGCAGAGGCGTTGCTCATGGGCAAGAACGGCGTCGACGGGGTCTACGACTCCGACCCCAAGGCCAACTCGGACGCGGTGAAGTTCGACGCGCTGGAGTACGGCGAGGTGCTGTCGCGCAACCTCAAGGTCGCCGACGCGACCGCGATCACGCTCTGCCGCGACAACGCCCTGCCGATCCTTGTCTTCGAACTCCTCGCCGAAGGCAATATCGCCCGGGCCGTCAAGGGTGAGAAGATCGGCACGCTCGTGAGCGACCGGGACACCCGGGCCTGAAAGCCGGGACGCCCCACGAGGGATGGACAAAGTCCTGCCGGTCGGACACCGTGCAGGCAACACGCGACGCAGGTTCCGCCGGCCCAGTGGTTACGAGCCGGGCCTACCTCAAGACACGCAGGAGCAAGTGGTGATCGAAGAGACCCTCCTCGAGGCCGAGGAGAAGATGGAGAAGGCCGTCCTGGTCGCCAAGGATGACTTCGCCGCGATCCGCACGGGACGTGCGCACCCGGCGATGTTCAACAAGATCGTGGCGGACTACTACGGTGCGCTGACCCCGATCAACCAGCTGGCCTCGTTCTCGGTTCCCGAGCCGCGGATGGCTGTGGTGACGCCCTTCGACAAGACCGCGCTGCGCAACATCGAGCAGGCGATCCGCGACTCCGACCTCGGCGTCAACCCGAGCAACGACGGCAACATCATCCGGGTGGTGTTCCCCGAGCTCACCCAGGACCGCCGCAAGGAGTACATCAAGGTCGCCAAGACCAAGGCCGAGGACGCCAAGATCTCGATCCGCTCCGTGCGCCGCAAGGCCAAGGAGACCATCGACAAGCTGATCAAGGACGGCGAGGTCGGCGAGGACGAGGGCCGCCGCGCGGAGAAGGAGCTCGACGACACCACCGCGAAGTACGTCGCGCAGGTGGACGAGCTGCTCAAGCACAAGGAAGCCGAGCTGCTCGAGGTCTGATGAACGACTCTTCCTGGGGGGCCCCGCACGGCGCCGGATACGCCGGAGCATGGCCACCGCCCGACCAGGGGCCCCTCTCGGCGGGTCCCGCATACGATGGGCACGGCGCACGGTATACATCGGAGACGCAGCCCATGCCCATCGTTCCGGACTTCCCCGCCGCAGGTGGAGACGCCGAGGACCGTGACGGCGGCGCAGACCACGAGGACCGTGACCGGGGGGCTGCTCGGCTGAGCGGCCCCCTGTTCCGCGACGAGATGCCGCAGGAGCCCATGCCCACCCCGCCGCCGTCGGGCGATCCGACCCCGGAGCCGCCGGCCGGACCGCAGCCGCCGCAGAAGAAGCGGGCCGGTCGGGACCTGCGCGCGGCGATAGGGGTCGGCGTCGGACTCGGCGCGGTGATCGTCGCTTCTCTCTTCTTCGTCAAGGCCGTCTTCGTCGGTGTGATCGCGGTCGCCGTCGTCGTCGGTCTGTGGGAGCTCACGTCCCGGCTCGAGGAGCGCAAGCAGATCAAGGCCCCGATCGTGCCGCTCGCGGTGGGTGGCGCGGCGATGGTCGTGGCCGGCTACCTGCGGGGGACGGAGGGGGCGTGGGTCGCGATGGCGCTCACGGCGCTCGCGGTCCTGGTCTGGCGGATGACCGAGCCGCCGGAGGGCTATCTCAAGGACGTCACGGCCGGCGTCTTCGCCGCGTTCTACGTTCCCTTCCTGGCGACGTTCGTCGCACTGATGCTGGCGGCCGACGACGGCCCGGAGCGGGTGCTCACCTTCCTGCTGCTCACCGTCGTCAGCGACACCGGGGCGTACGCGGTGGGCTGGCGCTTCGGCACGCACAAGCTCGCGCCGCGCATCAGCCCGGGCAAGACCCGCGAAGGACTGCTCGGCGCCGTGTCGTTCGCGATGGCGGCGGGCGCGCTGTGCATGCAGTTCCTGATCGACGACGGCACCTGGTGGCAGGGCCTGCTGCTCGGCCTTGCGGTAGCTGTCAGCGCCACGCTCGGCGACCTGGGCGAGTCCATGATCAAGCGTGACCTGGGCATCAAGGACATGGGCACGCTGCTCCCCGGCCATGGCGGCATCATGGACCGCCTGGACTCGCTGCTGCCGACGGCACCGGTGGTGTGGCTGCTGCTGGTGGTGTTCGTGGGATCCGGCTGACTCCGCGCGACCCGTGCGGACGCTCCGGGTGCACGTACGAGGTACGGGGAGGGGGCCGCCGCCCGTGAGCGGCGGCCCCCTCGGCGTCCCTCGCCCCTCCTGGTACCGCGCCTCACCTCGTCGCGCGCCCGGCGGAGTCACGCTTCTCGTTGTTGCTGAGCGCCTTGGTGGCGACCACACCTACGACAATCAGACCGACACCCAGCCAGACGCCCGCGTCGTCGAAGATCAGAACGGCGACGCCGAGCGGAACGAGCAGGCCCGCCATCGGCAGCAGCAACGAGCTCAGCGACCGGCGTGGACCCCCGCGCACCTTCGCCCGCACACGTTCCGGATACCACTCGGTGAAGCGCACCGCGGCGATGATGGCCAGGATCTGGATGATCCAGCCCGTCCACAGGTTGTTCGGGTTGTGCAGCACGAGATCGCCGTAGCCGCCGGCGATCGCGGCAACGAGGAACGCCAGTCCCCACGCGCCGGTGATCGCGTAGTTGGTGGACAGGAACTGCGGCGTGTTCCAGTACGCGCGGTCGACGCGCTCCCGTGCGTACTGGATGGTGAACGGTACGCCCACCGCCATGGAGCCGAAGGCGATCGCCGCCAGGGCCAGGTTGGAGATCTCGCCCGCGTAGGTCTCGAGCCATCGGGAGGTCCCGTCCGAGGCGACGGCGCCGATCACGGCCAGCAGCCCGAAGAACACCACGTCGGACAGTTCGAGGATCTTGAGGGAGGCGCCCGGCCGGACGATCCGGCCGGCGACGACGACGACGAGCGCCGTCGCGAGCGCGAGTCCTACGGCGACCTCGAAGCGCCCGGGACCGACCAGGACGGAGAAGATGATCCACGGTGCCATCCCGACGACCGGGGAGTCGAGCACACCGGCCGGCCGGCCTCGGAGCGCACTCTCGCTCGGGGCGTTCATACACGGCTCCTTCCGCAGGTGAGTGCCCCGTTTCCCAGCCTGACCCTGCCCGGCGGGCCCCGCGAGACGTAGCGGGCCGCCCCCCCCGCGTCCCGCGAGATACAGCGGCCGACGCCCGCCGCCCCACGTGCGGAAGGGCAACCGGCCGGGTCTGCGACACTGGATGCACCATGCCCAAGCCCGGAGAACTCACTTTCGTCGCGCCCCGCGGAGCCAAGAAGCCCCCGCGGCACCTCGCCGACCTCACGCCCGCCGAGCGCAAGGACGCCGTCGCCGCGATCGGCGAAAAGCCGTTTCGCGCCAAGCAGCTGTCCCAGCACTACTTCGCCCGGTACGTCCACGACCCGGCCCAGTGGACCGACATCCCCGCGGCGGCGCGCGAGAAGCTCGCCACGGAGCTGCTGCCCGACCTGATGTCCGTCGTGCGGCACATCTCGTGCGACGACGACACGACCCGCAAGACCCTGTGGCGCCTGCACGACGGCACGCTGGTCGAGTCCGTGCTGATGCGCTATCCGGACCGGGTCACCATGTGCATCTCCTCGCAGGCCGGCTGCGGGATGAACTGCCCCTTCTGCGCCACCGGGCAGGCCGGCCTCGACCGGAACCTGTCGACCGCGGAGATCGTGCACCAGATCGTCGACGGCATGCGCGCGCTGCGCGACGGCGAGGTCCCCGGGGGACCCGCCCGGCTGTCCAACATCGTCTTCATGGGCATGGGTGAGCCGCTCGCCAACTACAGGCGGGTCGTCGGAGCCATCCGTCGTCTCACGGACCCGGAGCCCGACGGGCTCGGTCTCTCGCAGCGGGGCATCACGGTCTCGACCGTCGGTCTCGTGCCCGCGATGCTGCGCTTCGCCGACGAGGGCTTCAAGTGCCGTCTCGCCGTGTCGCTGCATGCCCCGGACGACGAGCTGCGCGACACCCTGGTCCCGGTCAACACGCGCTGGAAGGTCCGCGAGGTCCTTGACGCCGCCTGGGAGTACGCCGAGAAGTCGGGCCGCCGTATCTCCATCGAGTACGCGCTCATCCGCGACATCAACGACCAGGCGTGGCGCGGCGATCTGCTCGGCCGGCTGCTGAAGGGCAAGCGGGTTCACGTGAACCTGATCCCGCTCAATCCGACGCCCGGCTCGAAATGGACGGCCTCGCGCCCCGAGGACGAGAAGGCGTTCGTCGAGGCGATCGCCGCCCACGGTGTACCGGTCACGGTCCGGGACACCCGTGGCCAGGAGATCGACGGGGCCTGCGGACAGCTGGCGGCGACCGAGCGCTGAGCCGGGCCCACGGGCCTCGGCCCGTCGGCCATGGCTGATACTGTGCCCTGTGCGTTCGCACAAATGAACAACGAAACATTCCGACAGGGGAGCGCACCAGAGCGCTGAGAGTGCGGCGAGGCCTTCACGGCCACGGGCCGCAGACCCTCGGACCTGATCCGGGTCATACCGGCGTAGGGAGTCAGCATCATCATGAACAGCCATCTTCGGCGTGCCGTCGGCGCCGCACTCGCGGGTACCCTCGGCATCTCCGTCCTCTCCGCCTGCGGTGAGAAGTCCGAGGACAAGGGCTCCGGGCCCGACGCCGCGGGCGCGTCCAAGACCGTCACCCTCGTCAGCCACGACTCGTTCGCCGCTTCGGACGCCGTGCTGAAGGAGTTCACCCGGCAGACCGGCTACACGGTCAAGGTGCTCAAGAGCGGTGACGCGGGTGCCGCGCTCAACAAGGAGATCCTCACCAAGGGTTCCCCCCAGGGCGACGTCTTCTTCGGTGTCGACAACACCCTTCTCTCCCGCGCGCTCGACAACGACCTCTTCACGCCGTACGAGGCCAAGGGCCTCGACCGGGTGGCCGACGAGGTGCAGCTCGACGCGGGCAAGCACCGCGTCACGCCCGTCGACTCCGGCGACATCTGCGTCAACTACGACAAGAAGTTCTTCGCCGACCGGAAGCTCGCGCCCCCGAAGACCTTCGCGGACCTCGCGAAGCCCCAGTACAAGAACATGCTGGTCGTGGAGAACGCCGCCACTTCCTCGCCGGGCCTCGGCTTCCTGCTCGGCAGCGTCGGCGAGTACGGCGAGTCCGGCTGGCAGGGCTACTGGAAGAAGCTCAAGGACAACGGCGTCAAGGTCGTCGACGGCTGGGAGCAGGCCTACAACGAGGAGTTCTCCGGCTCCGCCGGCGGCAAGAAGGCGAAGGCCGACCGGCCGCTCGTCGTCTCGTACGCCTCCAGCCCGCCGGTCGAGGTGCTCTACTCCGATCCGCAGCCGGCCGAGGCGCCCACCGGTGTCGCGACGGGCACCTGCTTCCGCCAGATCGAGTTCGCCGGTCTGCTCAAGGGCGCGAAGAACCAGGCGGGCGGCAAGGCGCTGCTGGACTTCCTGATCGGCAAGCAGTTCCAGGAGGACATGCCGCTCAACATGTTCGTGAACCCGGTGATCGAGGACGCGAAGCTGCCGGAGCTGTTCACGAAGCACGGCGCGGTCGTCGAGCAGCCCGAGACCGTCGCCGCGGACACCATCGCGAAGAACCGTGAGCAGTGGGTCCGGTCGTGGTCCTCGCTCGTTGTGAAGTAAGGAAGTCCCTGCGCGGGAACGCGACGCGGCTCGGCCTCATGGCCGTGCCCGTCGCCTTCTTCGCCGTCTTCTTCGCCTATCCCGTTACCGCGATCGTCGGCCGCGGCCTCCACCTCGACGGCCAGTGGCAGTTCGGCCGCTTCGCGGACGTGCTCGGGCGTCCGGACATCCGGGACGTCCTGTGGTTCACCACCTGGCAGGCGCTCGCCTCCACCGCGCTGACCCTGCTGATCGCGCTGCCCGGTGCGTATGTGTTCGCCCGCCTCCAATTCCCGGGCAAACGGCTGTTGCGTGCGGCGGTCACCGTGCCGTTCGTGCTGCCGACGGTCGTCGTCGGCACGGCGTTCCTCGCGCTGCTGGGGCGCGGCGGACTCCTCGACGAGATGTGGGGCGTCCGGCTGGACACCACCGTGTGGGCGATCCTGCTCGCGCACGTCTTCTTCAACTACGCCGTCGTCGTCCGCACGGTCGGCGGCCTGTGGTCCCAGCTCGATCCCCGCCAGGAGGAGGCGGCCCGGGTGCTGGGCGCGGGGCGTTTCGCCGCCTGGCGGCGGGTGACCCTGCCGGCGCTGACACCTTCGCTGGCGGCCGCCGCCCTGATGGTCTTCCTCTTCACGTTCACCTCCTTCGGTGTCGTGCAGATCCTCGGCGGCCCTTCGTTCTCCACCCTCGAGGTGGAGATCTACCGGCAGACCGCCGAGTTCCTGGACCTGCCGACCGCGGCCGTGCTGACCCTGCTGCAGTTCGCGGCGGTCGGCGCGGTCCTCGGTGTGCACGCCTGGATCGTCAGGCGTCGCGAGAGTTCCCTGCGGCTCGTCGACCCGGCCCGGACCGCGCATCCGCCGCGCGGAGCGGTGCAGTGGGCGCTGCTCTGTGCCGTGCTGGCCACCGTCGTCGTACTGCTCTTCACTCCGCTCGCCGTACTCGTCGAGCGCTCCTTCGACACTCCGGGCGGGTACGGCTTCGCCTACTACCGCGAACTGGGCACCGTGGACCCTTCCGGAGGCGCGTTCCTCGTGCCGCCGATCGACGCCGTGTGGAACTCCCTCGGGTACGCGCTGGCCGCCACCGCGATCTCGGTCGCCGTGGGTGGTCTCGCCGCGGCCGCTCTCACCCGGAAGGCGGGCAGGCTGGTACGCGGCTTCGACGCCCTGCTGATGCTTCCGCTCGGCGTCTCCGCCGTGACCGTGGGCTTCGGCTTCCTGATCACTCTCGACGAGCCGCCGCTCGACCTGCGGGCGTCGTGGATCCTCGTGCCCCTCGCGCAGGCACTGGTCGGTGTGCCGTTCGTCGTGCGGACGATGCTGCCGGTGCTGCGCGCCGTGGACGAACGGCTCCGGGAGGCGGCCGCCGTACTGGGCGCGTCACCGCTGCGGGCGTGGCGCGAGGTCGACCTGCCGCTCGTGCGCAGGGCGGTGCTGGTGGCGGCGGGCTTCGCGTTCGCGGTGTCCCTGGGCGAGTTCGGCGCGACCGTGTTCATCGCCCGGCCCGACAACCCGACCCTGCCGGTCGCCGTCGCACGGCTGCTCGGTCGCCCCGGCGAGCTCAACTATGGGCAGGCGATGGCGCTGAGCACGATCCTGATGGTGGTGTGCGCGGCGGCGCTGCTCCTGCTCGAACGCATCCGTACCGACACCACGTCCGAGGAGTTCTGATGGCGGCGCTGCTGGAACTTGAGGGCGTGACCGTACGGTTCGGGCCGCGGACGGCGCTCGACGCGGTGGGCCTCCAGGTGGCGGAGCACGAGATCGTATGCCTGCTCGGGCCGAGCGGCAGCGGAAAGTCCACGCTGCTGCGTGTGGTCGCCGGCCTCCAGGACGCCGACGCGGGGCGGGTGCTGCTCGACGGCGCCGACCAGGCGGGCGTGCCGGTGCACCGGCGCGGCGTGGGGCTGATGTTCCAGGACCACCAGCTCTTCCCGCAGCGGGACGTCGGCGGCAACGTCGCCTTCGGGTTGCGGATGCACGGTGCGGGGGGCAGCGAACAGGTGCGCCGGGTCGACGAGTTGCTCCGGCTCGTGGGGCTCCCGGCGGCGCGGAAGCGGCCCGTCGCCGCGCTGTCCGGCGGTGAGCAGCAGCGTGTCGCCCTCGCCAGGGCGCTGGCGCCGGAGCCGAGGCTGCTGATGCTCGACGAGCCGCTCGGTCAGCTGGACCGAGGGCTGCGCGAACGGCTTGTCGTCGAACTGCGCGGCCTGTTCGGCCGGTTGGGCACGACGGTGCTCGCCGTCACCCACGACCAGGGCGAGGCGTTCGCGCTCGCCGACCGCGTGGTGGTGATGCGGGACGGACGGATCGCGCAGGCGGGCACGCCGCTGGAGGTCTGGCAGCGGCCCGCGTCCGCGTTCGTCGCTCGTTTCCTCGGCTTCGACAACGTGGTGCCTGCGACGGTCGGCGATGCGGCCGCCGACACGGTGTGGGGCAAGGTCCCCGTGCCGGACGGCTCGCCGCGGGGCGAGCAAACCGTGCTCGTACGGCCCGACGGGGTGCGGCTCACCGACCCGTCGGAGGGGCTGCGCTGCACCGTCGAGTCCCGCACTTTCCGGGGCAGCCATGTCGCCGTACGGATCCGGCCCGCGGACGGCCCTTCGCTGGAAGCCGATTGCTCCCTGCGGGAGGCGCCGGAGGAAGGCGCCGTCGTCGGCGTGGTGTTCGACGCTGACGAGGTCGTCGTCCTCGGGCGGGACGAGACCTAGAGGCGGCAGCGACGGTGACGGCGCCGCTGGGCTCGCCGCCGTGTCGTGGCCGGTGCCGAGCGACCACGGGACTACGTCTTTGGTGCCGGTACGTGCAGGACCGCGGTCCGATCCGCCGGGCAGCCGGCCACAGTTAGCGTCCAGGCATGCGAATAGGACTTCTTGGCACCGGTAACGTCGCTCGAGCACTGGCCAACGGCTGGCGCGCCGCAGGCCACGACGTGCTCCTCGGCTCACGCCGGCCCGCCGAACGGACGGACCTCGGTCTTCCCGTGGCGGGCCTGAGCGAGACAGCCGCCCACGCGCAGGTGCTGGTCAACGCGACCCCGGGTGCCGCCTCCGTGGACCTGCTGCGCTCCATCGGGGCACCCGCGCTGGCCGGCACCCTGCTGATCGACGTCGGGGTCGGCCTCTCCGACGACTACTCCGAGCTCTCGCACCCCAACAGCAGCCTGAGCGAACAGATTCAGGAAGTTTTCCCTCTGACCCCCGTCGTCAAGACGCTGTGCACCATGGACTCCACCGCGATGATCGCTCCCGGCTCTCTCGACGGGCCGAGCACCGTGTTCCTCTCCGGCGACGACGCCGAGGCCAAACGGACCACCGGCCGCCTGCTCACCGACCTCGGCTGGCCTCCCTCGTCCCAGCTCGACATCGGCGGCATCACCACCGCACGCGGGCAGGAACACTTCGCCCTGCTCTTCATGGGCATCGCGGGCGGCCTGAACGCCCACACGTTCAACATCAAGGTGGTCACCCTCCCGCCTGGCCAGGAGGTGCCCTCCCCCTGAACCGGGCCCCGGTCCGGGGCCCTCCAACTGCTACGACGCGTCAGGTGCCGCGGGTTTGGCCTCGAGCAGTCGGCGCAGGGCGTCCGGAGCCTCCTCGACGGAGTCGACAAGCGCGATGCGCGACTCCATCGACCGGCGTCCTTCGCCCCGCTTCGGCGTTCTGTCCCCGAGCCCGAGCCCGAGCCCGAGCCCGAGTCCGGGCAGGGGCCGACGCCCCGGGGCCGGGTCGCCTTCCGGGGCTCCGCCCCCGGACCGGCTGCGTCGCTCCGCCCCGCTTCGGTGCGCTGCCCCGGGCCCCGAGTCCGGGCGGGGGCTGACTCCCGGGGCCCGATCGCCTCCGTGGACCGCGCCGCGTCGTGGCCGGCTGCGCGGGCTCTGCCGCGCCGTGGGACGCCGGGCTCGGCGTCGAGCTCGGGCGCGCGAGCGCCCCCGGGCCAGGGGCCCGTGGTGCGGTCCGGCCGGTCCGGGCCACGGGCCGGCGCGCAAGGGCGCGCAGCGACTGCCCCCTCAGCGGGCGAGGGGGGCTGCTGCCAGGGCGCCCACGGTCAGAGTGAGGGGGGTGAACACCATGACGAGGACCGCCGCGCGCAGTACTGCCGCGTTGCGGAGGGTCGTCGCGGGGGCGCCCAGCTCGAGGAGGGCCGTTGTCGCTTCCGAGCGGGCCTGCTTCGCCTCCAGCGCCGCCGTCGCCAGCGTCGCCGTCGTGCAGGCGACGACCAGTGTCGCGCCCAGGGCCGTCATCGGGCCCCACGGCCGAGGGGCGGAGCCGTACGCCGCCGTGGCGGCCATCGCGCCGGAGGCCACGGCGCACACCACACCCAGCGGGCGGCCGATGCGCCGGGACTCCTCCATGAGGATGCGGCCGGCCAGCAGCCGCGTCGCGCCGGGCTGGGTGGACTGGAGCAGGCGGCCGCTCAGGTGTGCGACGGCGGGGCCTGCGAGCCACAGGCCCACCGCCGTGAGGATCCAGCCCACGAGCACACCGGCAGGTTGACCGGCCGCGGGTGCGCCGCTCGCGTAGGTCTCGGCGGCCAGGCCGACCGCGATGAGCGCGACGCCCCACGGGAGCCCGGCGGGGGTGCCGGCCGTTTCCTCGGCGTCGGGCTGCGCGGACCGGGGGCGGGGCCGCAGCACCAGCGCGACCGACGTGGTGGCGGCGAGCGGGACGAGGGCCAGCAGCGTGAGCGCGCCCGCCGGCGGTAGTGGCTGCCCCGAGTCGAGGAGTTCGGCCGCGGCTCCGTCGAACGGCAGCCCCGACAGGTCGCCCCGGAGATGGAGGAAGACCAGCAGCGCGAGCATGCTGCCGAGCGTGCAGGAGAGCGCGGTGGACGCCGCGGCGAGAGCGGCCAGGCGGACGGGGCCGAGGCCGATCGTGGCGAGGCCGGGCCGCGGCCGGGTGCCTGGGTCCGTACGGGCAACGGCGACCGCGAGGTACACCGTCACGGCGAGCGGGATCGCGCACCACAGCAGGCGCTGCACGGATGCCGGGTCGTCGGGATGCGACAGTGCGTAGGTCAGCGTGCACAGCAGCAGGAAGCCGACACCCGCTGCCGCCGCCGCGACCATCAGTCGGCGCAGCAGTACCAGCGGGTGCGCGCCACGGGCTAGACGGAGAGCGAGCACGCGGCCCGGCCTTCCGCGTCGGCGATCGCCTGGGAGCCCACGCGCCGCCCGTCGGCGATCGTGATCGTGCGGTCCGCGACCGCCGCGACGTCCACGTCGTGCGTGGCGAGCACCATGGTGATGCGGTGCGACCGGACGGCGGCCGTCACCGTGCGCAGCACGTGCGCCCGGTCCGTGCTGTGCAGCGAGGCCGTCGGCTCGTCGACGAAGAGCACGGACGGCGTGGTGACCAGCGACCGGGCGACGGCGACACGCTGCTGCTCGGCGCGGAGCAGCGCGTACGGCCGCTTGCTCGCGCACGCGCCGATGTCGAGGCGTTCCATCCACTCCATCGCCGTGGTCTTCGCGGCACGCCGCGAGACGCCGCTGAGCAGCAGTGGAAGCGCCGCGTTCTCCCATGCCTTCAGTTCCGGCAGCAGCGTCGGCTCGGGGCCGATCCAGCCGAACCTTTCGCGCCGCAGCCGCTCCCGCAGCGCGGGCGGCATGGTGTGGACGGGGGAGCTGTTGAACCACACCTCGCCCTGCTGGGCGACGAGCCGGCCGGACAGGCAGTGCAGCAGCGTGGTCTTGCCGCTGCCGCGTGCACCGAGCACGGCGAGGATCTCGCCCTCCCGTACGCCCAGCGACACGCCCACGAGGGCCGGGGAGCCTCGGTGGGCGTGGTGCAGGGAGCGAGCCCAGATCACATCGTTGTCGGGCGGGGCCACCATGACGTACACCTCGGTTCTGATCAGATTTCCGGCCCCCCGTACGGGGGAACGAAGACAGGGCCGATCGGTCACTGGGCACGCTAGGGAGTCACTGCCGGGGTACCGGGAAGCACGCGGCCCGGGCACCGTCCATCTCACTCGGATGGAGGTACCCGGGCCGCCTGCCGCTCGTGATCAGTACGCCTAGAGCTTCGTCCAGGCCTCCGTGAGCACCGTACGCAGGATCTGCTCGATCTCGTCGAAGGTCGACTGGTCGGCGATCAGCGGGGGCGCCAGCTGGACGACCGGGTCGCCGCGGTCGTCGGCCCGGCAGTACAGACCGTTCTCGTACAGGGCCTTGGACAGGAAGCCGTACAGGACGCGCTCGGTCTCCTCGTCCGTGAAGGTCTCCTTGGTGGCCTTGTCCTTCACCAGCTCGATGCCGTAGAAGAAGCCGTTGCCGCGGACGTCGCCGACGATCGGCAGGTCGTGCAGCTTCTGCAGCGTGGACAGGAAGTTGCCCTCGTTGTCCAGGACGTGCTGGTTGAGGTTTTCGCGGTCGAAGATGTCGAGGTTGGCGAGTCCGACGGCCGCGGAGACCGGGTGGCCGCCGAAGGTGTAGCCGTGCAGGAAGGTGTTGTCGCCCTTGTAGAACGGCTCGGCGATGCGGTCGGAGACGATGCACGCGCCGATCGGGGAGTAGCCCGAGGTCATGCCCTTGGCGCAGGTGATCATGTCCGGGACGTAGCCGAACTTGTCGCAGGCGAACATCGTGCCGAGGCGGCCGAAGGCGCAGATGACCTCGTCGGAGACGAGCAGCACGTCGTACTGGTCGCAGATCTCACGGACCCGCTGGAAGTACCCGGGCGGCGGCGGGAAGCAGCCGCCGGCGTTCTGCACCGGCTCGAGGAAGACGGCCGCCACGGTCTCGGGGCCCTCGAAGAGGATCTGCTGCTCGATCTGGTCGGCGGCCCAGCGGCCGAAGGCCTCGGGGTCGTCGCCGTGGATCGGGGCGCGGTAGATGTTGGTGTTCGGCACCTTGTGCGCGCCGGGGACCAGCGGCTCGAAGGGTGCCTTGAGGGCCGGCAGGCCGGTGATGGACAGGGCGCCCTGGGGGGTGCCGTGGTACGCGACCGCGCGGGAGATGACCTTGTACTTGGTCGGCTTGCCCTGCAGCTTGAAGTACTGCTTGGCGAGCTTCCAGGCGGTCTCGACCGCCTCACCGCCGCCCGTGGTGAAGAAGACCTTGTTGAGGTCGCCCGGCGCGTGGCCGGCGAGGCGCTCGGCCAGCTCCACGGCCTTGGGGTGGGCGTAGGACCACACGGGGAAGAACGCGAGCTCCTGAGCCTGCTTGTAGGCGGTCTCCGCGAGCTCGTGCCGGCCGTGGCCCGCGTTGACCACGAAGAGGCCTGCGAGGCCGTCCAGGTAGCGCTTGCCCTTGTCGTCGTAGATGTAGGTGCCCTCGCCACGCACGATGGTGGGCACGGGTGCGTTCTCGTACGACGACATGCGGGTGAAGTGCATCCACAGGTGGTCGTAGGCGGTCTTGGAGAGGTCCTTGCTCACGGCTATCGGGTTCCCCACATGTAGGTCTGCTTCTTGAGCTTGAGGTAGACGAAGCTCTCGGTGGAGCGCACGCCGGGGAGCGCGCGGATCCGCTTGTTGATCACTTCGAGCAGGTGGTCGTCGTCCTCGCAGACGATCTCGACCATCAGGTCGAAGGAGCCCGCGGTCATCACCACGTACTCGCATTCGGCCATGGCCGTCAGGGCGTCCGCCACGGGGTCGAGGTCGCCCTCGACGCTGATGCCGACCATCGCCTGGCGTCGCAGGCCCACGGTGAGCGGGTCGGTGACGGCGACGATCTGCATCACGCCTTGGTCGAGCAGCTTCTGGACGCGCTGCCGCACGGCCGCTTCGGAAAGGCCCACGGCCTTGCCTATGGCGGCGTAAGGACGGCGGCCGTCCTCCTGGAGCTGTTCGATGATCGCGAGAGAGACGGTGTCGATCGTCGGGGTCGACGAGCCGGCACCGGTCCCGTTCCTGGAGTCTGCGTTACGACTGGCCACGAGCTCACTCTGCACTGCTACTCGTCTGTCTGGCAAGCCCTGAGCGATGAAATCCGTTGTTCAGGACCTCAAATCTCACCGAATCCGAAGTTGCGGAGAGTCGGGCCTGTTGAAAACGTCTGTGAAGAGATTAGGGTGGGGTGTCTCACCCATCGGACACGACAGGAGGGGTGGCAACAGTGACCACCGAGCTGCGTCGACTTCGCAACTACATCAACGGGGAGTTCAAGGACGCCGCCGACGGCCGGACGATCGACATCGTCAATCCCGCCACCGGCGAGGCGTACGCCACGTCGCCGCTCTCCGGCCAGGCCGACGTCGACGCCGCCATGGATGCTGCCGCGGCCGCCTTCCCCGCCTGGCGCGACACCACGCCGGCCGAGCGCCAGAAGGTGCTCCTCAAGATCGCCGACGCCTTCGAGGAGCGGGCCGAGGACCTGATCGCCGCCGAGTCGGAGAACACGGGCAAGCCGCTCGGGCTGACCCGAACCGAAGAGATCCCGCCGATGGTGGACCAGATCCGCTTCTTCGCGGGCGCGGCGCGCATGCTCGAGGGCCGCTCCGCGGGCGAGTACATGGAGGGTATGACCTCCATCATCCGCCGCGAGCCGGTCGGTGTCTGCGCGCAGGTCGCCCCGTGGAACTACCCGATGATGATGGCCGTCTGGAAGTTCGCACCGGCGCTCGCCGCGGGCAACACCGTCGTGCTGAAGCCGTCGGACACCACGCCGGCGTCGACCGTGTTGATGGCCGAGATCATCGGCGCGATCGTCCCCAAGGGCGTCTTCAACGTGGTCTGCGGCGACCGCGAGACCGGGCGCGCGATGGTCGAGCACCCGACCCCCGCGATGGCGTCCATCACCGGCTCGGTACGCGCCGGCATGCAGGTCGCCGCCTCGGCGGCCAAGGACGTCAAGCGCGTCCACCTGGAGCTCGGCGGCAAGGCGCCTGTCGTGGTCTTCGAGGACACCGACATCGACAAGGCCGTCGAGGACATCTCGGTGGCGGGCTTCTTCAACGCCGGTCAGGACTGCACGGCGGCGACGCGTGTGCTCGTCCACGAGTCGATCCACGACGAGTTCGTGTCCGCGCTCGCCAAGGCGGCCGCGGAGACCAAGACCGGCGCCCCGGACGACGAGGACGTGCTCTACGGCCCGCTCAACAACGCCAACCAGCTGAAGCAGGTCACCGGCTTCGTCGACCGGCTCCCGGCGCACGCCAAGGTCGAGGCGGGCGGTCACCGCGTCGGCGACAAGGGCTACTTCTACGCCCCGACCGTCGTGTCCGGCCTGAAGCAGGACGACGAGATGATCCAGAACGAGGTCTTCGGCCCGGTCATCACCGTTCAGTCCTTCTCGGACGAGGCGCAGGCCCTCGAGTGGGCGAACGGCGTCGAGTACGCCCTGGCCTCCTCGGTGTGGACGAAGGACCACAGCCGCGCGATGCGGATGTCCAAGTCGCTGGACTTCGGCTGCGTGTGGATCAACACCCACATCCCGCTGGTCGCCGAGATGCCGCACGGCGGCTTCAAGAAGTCGGGTTACGGCAAGGACCTGTCGTCGTACGGCTTCGACGACTACACGCGGATCAAGCACGTCATGACGTCGCTCGACGGCTGATCTCGCCGGTCGGCGGACACGGCAGCGCGCCCGGTGCATCTGTGCACC
>NZ_JBEXRZ010000088.1:0-28727 GCF_040613325.1 Streptomyces sp. NPDC006283
AGCCGCCCGAACGATTCTGTCTGCGGGAGAAGTTGGCATCCCCGCGCAGGACACCGCTTGTCCGTGCGGTGTGCGGGGAGCGGGACGTCAGGGCCGTCGCGCCGAGGTCACGCGATAGACGTCGTAGACGCCCTCCACGCCCCGAACAGCCTTCAGGACGTGGCCGAGGTGCTTGGGGTCGCCCATCTCGAAGGTGAAGCGTGAGGTGGCCACCCGGTCGCGGGAGGTCTGCACAGCCGCCGACAGGATATTGACGTGCTGGTCGGACAGGACCCGCGTCACGTCGGACAGCAGGCGCGAGCGGTCGAGTGCCTCGACCTGGATGGCGACGAGGAAGACCGACGACTGCGTCGGGGCCCACTCGACGTCGAGGATCCGTTCGGGCTGCTGCGACAGCGAGTCGACGTTGACGCAGTCCGCGCGGTGCACCGACACGCCGCTGCCGCGGGTGACAAAGCCGATGATCGGGTCACCCGGCACCGGCGTACAACACCGGGCCAGCTTGACCCACACGTCCTCGACGCCCTTGACCACCACGCCGGGGTCGGCGTTGTTGCGGCGCTTGCTGCGGCTGCGCGAGGGCGGGGTGGACTCGGCGATGTCCTCGTTGGCGGCTTCCTCGCCGCCGAGGGCCTGCACCAGCTTCTGCACGACACCCTGTGCGGCGACGTGTCCCTCGCCGATCGCCGCGTACAGGGACGAGATGTCGGGGTAGCGCATCTCGTGTGCCAGGGTGACCAGGGAGTCGCCGGTGAGGATGCGCTGGATCGGCAGGTTCTGCTTGCGCATGGCCCGCGCGATGGCGTCCTTGCCCTGCTCGATGGCCTCGTCGCGCCGCTCCTTGGAGAACCAGGCGCGGATCTTGTTCCGCGCCCGCGGCGACTTGACGAAGCCCAGCCAGTCGCGGGAGGGACCCGCGCCCTCGGCCTTGGACGTGAAGACCTCGACCAGGTCGCCGTTGTCGAGGGTCGACTCGAGCGGTACGAGCCGCCCGTTGACCCGTGCGCCTATGGTCCGGTGGCCCACTTCGGTGTGCACGGCATAGGCGAAGTCGACAGGCGTGGCGCCCGCGGGGAGCGCTATCACGTCGCCCTTGGGCGTGAAGACGAAGACTTCGTTACGCGACAGGTCGAAGCGCAGGGACTCCAGGAACTCCCCCGGGTCCTCCGTCTCCTTCTGCCAGTCCAGCAACTGCCGCAGCCAGGCCATGTCGTTGACGGTGTCCTGCCCGGCGGTGCCCTTGCCGGCCTTGGGGACGTCCGTGCGGATCTTGGACGCTCCGGCGACGGTCTCCTGCTTGTACTTCCAGTGCGCCGCGATGCCGTACTCGGCACGGCGGTGCATGTCGAAGGTGCGGATCTGCAGTTCGACCGGCTTGCCGTTGGGGCCGATGACCGTCGTGTGCAGCGACTGGTACATGTTGAACTTGGGCATCGCGATGTAGTCCTTGAACCGGCCGGGGACCGGATTCCATCGCGCGTGCACCGTGCCGAGGGCCGCGTAGCAGTCGCGGACCGTGTCCACGAGGACGCGGATGCCCACCAGGTCGTAGATCTCCGCGAAGTCACGGCCGCGGACGATCATCTTCTGGTAGACGCTGTAGTAGTGCTTCGGGCGGCCGGTGACGGTCGCCTTGATGCGGGCGGCGCGCAGATCGGACTGGACCTCGTCGGTCACTATGGCGAGATACTCGTCGCGCTTGGGCGCCCGCTCGGCGACGAGACGGACGATCTCGTCGTACATCTTGGGGTAGAGGATCGCGAACGCGAGGTCCTCGAGCTCCCACTTGATGGTGTTCATGCCCAGGCGATGGGCCAGTGGCGCATAGATCTCGAGGGTCTCGCGGGCCTTCTTCTCCTGCTTCTCCCGCTTGAGATAGCGCATCGTGCGCATGTTGTGCAGCCGGTCGGCGAGCTTGATGACCAGGACCCTCGGGTCCTTCGCCATGGCGACGACCATCTTGCGGACGGTCTCCGCCTGTGCCGCCTCACCGAACTTGACCTTGTCCAGCTTGGTGACGCCGTCGACCAGCAGCGCCACGGAGTCGCCGAAGTCGCGGCGCAGCTGCTCCAGACCGTACTCGGTGTCCTCGACCGTGTCGTGCAGCAACCCGGCCATCAGCGTCGCCGGGTCCATGCCGAGCTCGGCGAGGATGGTCGTGACCGCGAGCGGGTGCGTGATGTACGGGTCGCCGCTCTTGCGCTTCTGGCCGCGGTGCCAGCGCTCGGCGACCTGGTAGGCGCGCTCGACCTGGCGCAGCGTGGACGTCTCGATCTTGGGGTCGTTGCTGCGCACGATCCGCAGCAGGGGCTCCAGCACCGGGTTGTACGGCGAGGAGCGCTGTACGCCCAGGCGCGCGAGACGGGCGCGCACACGGTTCGAGGAGCCGCCGGTACGGGGCGTGGTGGGCGGCATGGGCTTCGGCGCGGTGACGGGGACCTGGCTCACTCGCTCGGGCGCGGCGGACTGCGGCCGCTGCGTCTGCTTCGGCTCGGGCGTGACAGGGGCTGCCGCGGCCTTTTCGGCCTTCTTGTCGGGCTGCGCGGCGGCGGGCTGGGCCTCGTCTGGCAAGAGCGCTCCTCGTGCGGGTCCGGGTCCCCGGTCAGGCCCGGAAAGCCCATGGTATCGACCTCGGCCGTCCCGATCGCGCCCGGAGGGGAGGCTGCTCACAACGCGAGACGGGCACCCGGTTGTTCCCGGGTGCCCGTCTCGGCAGTCGCCAGATCTCGGACCGGTGGGGAATCCACTGGTCAGGGCGGCGTCAGAGGGTGATCAGGGCCTCCAGGGGTGCCCCGCCGAGCGCCGGCTCCAGCCGCTCCCGGCCGCCCAGGAATCCCAGTTCCATCAGGACAGCGACGCCCGCCACCTCGGCACCGGCCCTGCGGATGAGCTCCAGCGAGGCCTCCGCGGTGCCGCCCGTGGCGAGGACGTCGTCGATGACCAGCACGCGATCGCCGGCGCTGAGGTCCTCGGCGTGCACCTCGATCTCCGCCGTGCCGTACTCCAGCTCGTACGCCTGAGACAGCGTCGCTCCGGGGAGCTTGCCCGCCTTGCGCACCGGGATGAACCCGATGCCCGCGCGGACGGCCACCGGCGCGGCCAGGATGAAGCCGCGGGCCTCGAGGCCCACGATCTTCGTCGCACCGTTCCTGACGCAGAACTCGGTCAGGGCGTCGGTCAGCGCGGTGAACGCGACCGGGTCCGCGAGCAGGGGCGTGATGTCCTTGAACATCACCCCCGGCTTCGGGTAGTCGGCAACATCGCGGATGCGGCTGAGCAGGAGCTCCTGGGTGGTGGCCGTCATCGACGCCTGCCCGAGGGCCGGCCCCGGCCGCGACCGCGCGGACCGACGACTGCGGGAGCGGCGTCGTCCGCCTCCTCGTCGTGCGGCTCACCCGCCCCGTCCGCCTCGTCCTGCCCGCTCTCGCCCTTGGCGGCGGCGGCTGCGCGCTTGGCGAGCACCCGCTTCTTCAGGGCCTTCATCTGCGGGTCGCGTTCCTTGAGATCGGCGACGAGCGGAGTGGCGATGAAGATCGACGAGTAGGCACCGGCCGCGAGGCCGACGAACAGCGAGAGCGAGATGTCGTTGAGCATGCCCGCGCCGAGGAAGCCGCCGCCGATGAACAGCAGACCGGCGACCGGCAGCAGCGCCACGACCGTGGTGTTGATGGACCGCACCAGGGTGCCGTTGATGCTGCGGTTGGCGATCTCGCTGTAGGTGAATCGGGTCTGCTTGGTGATGTCCTTCTGCCCCTCCTTGAGGCTGTCGAAGACGACCACCGTGTCGTACAGCGAGTAACCGAGGATGGTCAGCAGACCGATGACCGTGCCGACGGTGACCTCGAACCCGACCAGGGCGTAGATGCCGACCGTGATGGTGATGTCGTGGATCAGCGCAACCAGGGCCGCCACGGCCATGCGCCACTCGAAGGCGATGGCGAGGTAGATCACGACCAGGAGCATGAAGACGCCGAGGCCGGTCCAGGCCTTGTTGGCGATCTGCTCACCCCAACTGGGCCCGACGAGGTCGGCGTTGATCTTCTCTGCCGGAATGTTGAGCTCCTGGGCGAGCTCCTTCTGGACCCGGTCGGCCTCAGCGGTGTCGACACCGCTGATCTGGATCCGCATACCGCCGGTGCCCAGCTCCTGGACGACCGGGATGTGGTCGGAGATCTCCGCGGCCGCGTCCGTGGCCTGCGAGACGCTCACGTCCGCCTTCGGCGTCGTGAAGACCGCGCCGCCCTTGAACTCGATGCCCATGTTGAGGCCCTGGACGGCCAGGGCGACGATCGCGGTGATCGTGATCAGGATCGAGACGCCGTACCAGACCTTGCGCTTGCCGACGAAGTCGTAGCCGACCTCGCCCTGGTAGAGCCTGGCACCGAGGTTGCCGAGTCGCGACATCTCACGCCTCCTTCGGGTCGGTCGGGGCGGTGGCGCGGCGCGAACGGCGCAGCGGCGGCTTGGCGCCGAGCCGCTTCGGGTCGAGACCGGACCACGGGTGGCCACTGGCGAAGAACTTCCGGCGGGCCATCAGCGTCATCAGGGGCTTGGTGAAGAAGAACACCACGACCACGTCGAGCAGGGTGGTCAGGCCCAGCGTGAAGGCGAAGCCCTGGACCTTGCCGACGGTGACGACGAAGAGCACCGCGGCGGCGAGGAAGGACACGAAGTCGGAGACCAGGACGGTGCGCCGGGCGCGCGGCCAGGCGCGCTCGACGGCGGGCCGCAGGGTGCGGCCTTCGCGGATCTCGTCCCGCACACGTTCGAAGTACACGATGAACGAGTCCGCGGTGATGCCGATGGCGACGATGGCGCCGCAGACGGCCGGCAGGTTCAGCGCGAAGCCGATGGCCGGGCCGAGCAGCGTCATGATCGTGTAGGTGAGGATCGCGGAGACGCCGAGGCTCAGCAGAGCGATCAGCGACAGGCCGCGGTAGTACGCCACCAGGTAGATGATCACGAGGGCGAGGCCGATCGCACCGGCGATGAGGCCGGCCTTCAGCTGCTCGCCGCCGAGGGCGGCGGTGACGGTGGTGACGCTGTCCTCCTCGAAGGACAGCGGCAGAGCGCCGTAGGACAGGATGTTGCCCAGGTTCTGGGCGGACTCCTGGTCGAAGCTGCCGGTGATCTCCGCGCTGGCGCTCAGCGTCTGGTTCACCTGCGGGGCCGAGACCACTTCGCCGTCGAGGACGATGGCGAACTGGTTCATCGGGGGCTGCTGCTGCGACAGGCGGCTGGTGATCTTCTGGAACTTCTTGGCACCGGCGTCGGTGAAGTCCATCGTGACGATCCACATGCCACGCGTCTGGTCGAGCTGGCCCTTGGCGTCGTCGACATCCTTGCCGTCGACCTCGGCCGGGCCGAGGATGTACTTCTCCCACTGGCCGGCGCTGTTCTTGCCGCAGGCGACGGTCGGCTCGGACGGCTTGACGTTGTCGCCGAGCTTGCCGCGGGCCTTGTCGTCGGTGCAGTCAAGAGAGGTGAACTGCTTCTCCAGCGCTGCGGTGGCGGGGTCGGCGGAGGGCTTCGGCTCCGGGCTGTCGCCGGGCTTGGGGCTCTCGGAGGCCTTCGGCTCCTTCGAGCCGGAGGGGCTCGGGCTCGCCGCCGGCGCCTTGAGGTCTTCGGTGACCGCGCGGCCCTGGGTGGTCGCACTGGGCGAGGGAGTGCCGGACGGCGGAGTGGCCGTCTCCTTGGCCTTGTCGTCCTTCGGCTTGCCGCTGCTGGACGCGCTCGGCGAGGGCTCAGGAGCGGCGAGGCCACCGGCTGCGACGGTCAGTACCGGCCGGAAGAAGAGCTGGGCGGTGGTGCCGACCTGCTGGCGGGCCTGCTCCGAGTTCGTTCCCTTGGGGATGTTCACAATGATGTGACTCTTGCCCTGGGTCTGAACCTCGGCCTCGGACACGCCCAGACCGTTGACACGGCGCTCGATGATGCCGACCGCGGTGTTCATGTTGGTCTCGTTGACCGCGTTCTCCTGACCGGGCTGGCTCTTGGCCTGGAGCGTGATGGTCGTACCGCCCGCCAGGTCGATGCCCAGACGCGGCGTGAGCTGACCTGCCCAGAACATCCCGCCCGTGAGCGCGACCATGGCGATCAGGATCAGAGCCAGGGCACGCCCCGGCTTGCCCTGAGCCCCCGCGGGCCTTCGGCCCCTGTTCGGTGCTGCCACCTTCTCGTTTCTCCCTGTCCAACCGCCCCGGCGCCGGGTATGCGCCCAGGGCGGCCACGAAGTGTTGTGGGGACCTGCCCCCGCGATCAGCGATCAGTCGGCACGCCCGGGGGACCGCCCGGCGCCGGTTTGGCGCCGTCGGCGGTCTCCGATCGTGGCTACTTCGCGTCGGCCTCGCCGTCGGCCTTGCCGTCCTTGGGCGCATCGGCCTTGGGCTCGTCGGCCTTGTCGGCCTTCTTGCCGAGGTCGAGCTTGGCGTCGTCCGCGGAGGCCGCGGCCTCGTCGGCGTCCGTGCCGGCGGCGTCGTCGGTCAGCGAGGAAGCGTCGTCAGGAACGGCCGGAGCGTCGGACGCGAGGTCGTCGTCGCCGTGGACGATGCGGTTGTACTCCTCGTCGGTGAGCACGGCGCCGATGGCGTTCTTCGCGAACACCAGGTGGACGCCGGGCGCCGCCTCGAGGAGGACCGTGTCGTCTGTGACCTCCTTGACGGTGGCGTAGAGGCCCCCGATGGTCCGCACGCCGGTGCCGGGCTGCATCTGGTCGCGCATGTTGGCGGCAGCCTGCTGCTTCTTCTTGGCGGAGCGGGTCATCAGGAACATGGCCCCGATGAGCACGATGAAGGGGAGGAGGGTCAAGATATCCACGGGGGAATTCCTTCGCATGACCGCGTGAGCGAGCGGCCTGATCTACGGGGGTGGGCACGCCGACCTGTACGGGCGGCATCGGCGGAGTCTAAGCGAGTCCGCATCGATGGAACAACGCCCAGCATCCCACTGTGGTTCCTGGTCCGGCGAGTACCCTCGCCGTCCCACCCCCGTCACGTCCCGAACAGCCCCTGTTGTCCGCTTGCACTCTGCGCCTGCTGCGGCGGGGTCAGTCCGAGGTGGGCCCAGGCCGCGGGAGTGGCGACCCGGCCACGGGGTGTGCGTGCCAGCAGACCCTCCCGTACGAGGAACGGCTCGGCGACCTCCTCCACCGTCTCGCGCTCCTCCCCCACCGCGACCGCGAGTGTCGACAAACCGACCGGGCCGCCGCCGAACAGCTTCAGCAGCGCCTGGAGCACGGCGCGGTCGAGGCGGTCGAGACCGCGGGTGTCCACCTCGTACACCTGCAGTGCCGCGGCGGCGACCTCCCGGTTGATCATGCCGTCCGCCTTCACCTGGGCGTAGTCCCGGACACGGCGCAGCAGGCGGTTGGCGATACGGGGCGTCCCGCGCGACCGGCCGGCGATCTCGGCGGCGCCGTCGGTGTCGATCTCCAGGTCGAGCAGCTGGGCGGAGCGGTGGATGACGCGCTCGAGCTCGGCGGGCTCGTAGAACTCCATGTGCGCGGTGAAGCCGAACCGGTCACGCAGCGGCGGCGGCAGGAGTCCCGCCCGGGTGGTGGCACCGACGAGGGTGAACGGGGGCAGCTCCAGCGGGATGGCGGTGGCCCCCGGGCCCTTGCCGACGATCACGTCGACCCGGAAGTCCTCCATCGCCATGTACAGCATCTCCTCGGCGGGCCGGGACATGCGGTGGATCTCGTCCAGGAAGAGGACCTCGCCCTCCTGGAGGGAGGACAGGATCGCGGCCAGGTCGCCGGCGTGCTGGATGGCGGGGCCCGAGGTGATGCGGATCGGCGCGTTCATCTCCGACGCGATGATCATGGACAGCGTGGTCTTGCCGAGGCCGGGGGCGCCGGAGAGCAGCACGTGGTCGGCGGTGGCGCCACGGGCGAGTGCGGCCTTCAGAACGAGGTCCAGCTGCTCGCGGACGCGCTCCTGCCCGACGAACTCGGCGAGCGACTTGGGGCGCAGGGCCGCTTCGACGGCCTGGTCCTCGCCGTCGGCGGCACCGCCGACCAGCCGCGGTTCCGCCTCGGCGGTGGTCTCGTCGTCCCAGTTCACGTGGTGTCTGCCTTCTCGGTTCGTACGGTTGTGGTGCGGGCGGGGCGAGGGCGGTGGCGGTGTCGCTGCGTGGGGCGCGGCCCCCTGCCCACCCTCTCCCGACGGCCTACGGCCGTGGGAGGCACCCCCGTCCCGATGCCGGGGGCGGGCCGGCAACCCCGGAGCGGGCTTCGTGCGGTGTCTTCAAATCCCCCTACGGGCCGGCGCCCGCGGAAGGGGGCCCGGCGGGCTGCATACGCGGCCCGGCCGGCGGTGGAGGCGCTGGGAGCCCGGGACGCAGTCCCACGGCGAGGGGCCCCAGGGCGCGGAGTGCGGCCCCACCGGCGACGGAGACTCCCCACACAGCGCGCCGCGCCCGATGGGTCTCCGGCGCAGGGCGCGGAGCCCGGGGCAGAGCCCCTGACCGCGAGGGAGGCGCGACGCTCGGGGGCGCAGCCCCGCACGGCGCGGAGCGCGAAGTGCCGACCGTTCTGCCCCGCGGGGCAGGCCCGCGCGATGCGGCCCCGGGCGCAAGACCTCCCGCAGGGACACCTCAGCGCGCCCGGTTCAGGGTCTGCAGTGCCGCCCGCAGCAGCGGTCCCACTTCCGGCGACGCACCCATCGTCTCGGCCTGCGGTGCCACCGCCGTCACCGCCTCGTCCGCCTCGCGTGTCGCGTACCCGAGGCCGATCAGCGCGGCGTGCAGCTGGTCGCGCCAGGACTGGCTGACGGGAGCACCGACGGCGGGGCTCGTGCCGAGCGGCTCCCCGAGGCGGTCCTTCAGCTCCAGCAGCAGCTTCTGGGCGCCCTTCTTGCCGATGCCGGGCACCGCGGTCAGCGCCTTCTCGTCGCCGGTGGCGACGGCGATCCGCAAGGCGTCGGGACTGTGTACCGCGAGCATCGCCTGGGCGAGCCGCGGTCCGACTCCGCTCGCGGTCTGCAGCAGCTCGAACACCTGGCGTTCGTCGTCGTCCGCGAAGCCGTACAGGGTGAGCGAGTCCTCCCTCACGACCAGCGAGGTGGCGAGCTTGGCGGCCTGGCCGATGCGCAGTTCCGACAGGGTGTTCGGTGTGCACTGGACGGCCATGCCGATGCCGCCGACCTCGATCACGGCCGTGGTGGGGGCGAGCGCGGCGACGGGGCCGCTCACGAAGGCGATCATGCGGTGCGGCCTTTCGATGCGAACGTCGACGAGCGGTGCGCGGCGACGGCTTGCTGGAGGCGGTTCTGGGCGGGGGCCCGCCAGATGTGGCAGATGGCGAGGGCGAGCGCGTCGGCGGCGTCGGCCGGCTTGGGCGGGGCGTCGAGCCGCAGCAGCCGCGTCACCATCGCCCCCACCTGCGCCTTGTCGGCGCGGCCGCTGCCGGTGACGGCGGCCTTGACCTCGCTCGGGGTGTGCAGGGCGACGGGGATGCCGCGCCGGGAGGCGCAGAGCATGGCGACGGCGCTGGCCTGGGCGGTGCCCATCACCGTGCGGACGTTGTGCTGGCTGAAGACCCGCTCCACGGCGACGAATTGGGGTTGGTGCTCGTCGAGCCACTGCTCGATGCCCTGCTCGATGGCGACCAGCCGGCTGCCCAGCTCGGCGTCGGCCGGGGTGCGTACGACCCCCACGCCGAGCAGGGTCAGCGGGCGGCCGGCCACGCCCTCGACGACGCCCACGCCGCACCGGGTCAGCCCCGGGTCCACCCCCAGCACGCGCACGCCACCACATCCTTCGCTCAACTGTTTGTGCAGGCTATCGGCTGCCACTGACATCGCGCGCGACGCACGGACGGGCCGACAGGGAGCGTGTCCCCGTCGGCCCGTCGTGTACGCCGATGTGAGTGGGCGTCAGGCGTCGACCTTCTCCATGACCTCGTCCGAGACGTCGAAGTTGGCGAAGACGTTCTGCACGTCGTCGCTGTCCTCGAGGGCGTCGATGAGCTTGAAGATCTTGCGCGCGCCCTCCTCGTCCAGCTCGACCTGCATGGTCGGGACGAAGTTGGCCTCGGCCGAGTCGTAGTCGATGCCGTTGTCCTGCAGGGCGGTGCGGACCGCGACCAGGTCGGTGGCCTCGCTGAGCACCTCGAAGGAGTCACCGAGGTCGTTGACCTCCTCCGCGCCGGCGTCGAGGACGGCTCCGAGGACGTCGTCCTCGGTGAGCCCGCCCTTGGGGACGATGACGACACCCTTGCGGTTGAAGAGGTACGACACCGAGCCCGGGTCGGCCATGGACCCGCCGTTGCGGGTCATGGCGACGCGCACGTCGGAGGCGGCACGGTTGCGGTTGTCGGTGAGGCACTCGATGAGCACCGCGACACCGTTCGGCCCGTAACCCTCGTACATGATGGTCTCGTAGTCGACGCCGCCGGCCTCGAGACCGCCACCGCGCTTGACCGCGGAGTCGATGTTCTTGTTCGGCACCGAGCTCTTCTTGGCCTTCTGGATGGCGTCGAAGAGGGTCGGGTTGCCGTCCACGTCCGCACCACCGGTGCGGGCCGCGACCTCGATGTTCTTGATCAGCTTCGCGAAGAGCTTGCCGCGCTTGGCGTCGATCACGGCCTTCTTGTGCTTCGTCGTAGCCCATTTAGAGTGGCCGGACATCTGCCTGTCTCCTTCGCGTAACCCTTTACTGAACGAACCCCAGAGATCCTACCGGGATCCGATCAGGACGCTGCGCGCACCATGTCCACGAAAAGGCCGTGGACCCGGTGGTCGCCGGTCAGTTCCGGGTGGAAGGAGGTCGCGAGGACGTTGCCCTGCCGCACCGCCACGATGTGGCCGCCGTACTCCGCGAGCACCTCGACCTCCGCGCCGACCGACTCGACCCAGGGCGCGCGGATGAAGACGCCCTCCACGGGGTCCCCTTCGACGCCCTTCAGCTCGACGGCCGCCTCGAAGGACTCGTTCTGCCGGCCGAAGGCGTTACGACGGACGATCATGTCGATGCCGCCGAACGTCTCCTGCCCCGAGCGCGGGTCGAGGATCTTGTCGGCGAGCATGATCAGGCCCGCACAGGTGCCGTACACGGGCATGCCCGTGCGGAGCCGCTCGCGCAGCGGCTCCATCATGCCGAACAGGACCGCCAGCTTGGAGATGGTGGTGGACTCGCCGCCCGGGATCACCAGGGCGTCGATCTCCGCCAGCTCCTCGGGGCGCCGGACCGGCCTGGCCACGGCATCGGCCGCGGCCAGGGCGATCAGATGCTCCCGGACGTCGCCCTGGAGCGCCAGGACACCGATCACGGGGGAAGCCTCCGCCGAAGGCAGGGGATTCGTGGTCATTACCAGCCTCGGTTGGCGTAGCGTTCGGCCTCGGGCAGCGTGTCGCAGTTGATGCCGACCATGGCCTCGCCCAGGTTGCGGGAGGCGTCCGCGATGATCTTCGGGTCGTCGAAGAAGGTGGTGGCCCGCACGATGGCCGCGGCACGCTTGGCCGGGTCGCCCGACTTGAAGATGCCGGAGCCGACGAAGACGCCCTCGGCACCGAGCTGGCGCATCAGCGCGGCGTCCGCGGGGGTGGCCACACCACCGGCGGAGAACAGCACGACCGGCAGCTTGCCGAGCTCGGAGACCTCCTTGACGAGCTCGTACGGGGCGCGGAGCTCCTTGGCGGCGGCGTACAGCTCGTTGTTGTCGAAGCCGCGCAGCTTGGCGATCTCGTTCTTGATCTGACGCAGGTGGCGGACGGCCTCGACGACGTTGCCCGTGCCGGCCTCGCCCTTGGAGCGGATCATGGCCGCGCCCTCGGCGATACGGCGCAGGGCCTCACCCAGGTTGGTGGCGCCGCACACGAACGGCGTGGTGAACGCCCACTTGTCGCTGTGGTTGACCTCGTCGGCCGGCGTCAGCACCTCGGACTCGTCGATGTAGTCCACGCCGAGGCTCTGGAGCACCTGGGCCTCGACGAAGTGGCCGATGCGGGACTTGGCCATGACCGGGATGGAGACCGCTTCGATGATCTCCTCGATCATGTTCGGGTCGGACATCCGCGCCACGCCGCCGTCCTTGCGGATGTCGGCCGGCACGCGCTCCAGGGCCATGACGGCGACGGCGCCCGCGTCCTCGGCGATCTTCGCCTGCTCGGCGTTGACCACGTCCATGATCACGCCGCCCTTGAGCTGCTCGGCCATGCCGCGCTTCACGCGCGCGGTGCCGGTCTCGGGGGTCTGCGGGGTGGGAGTGCTGGACACGGGGACCTCACTTGATGACGACGTTGTGATGCGTCACCGATGGAACCGCCGCCGACCAGTCCACTGCAAGGGCCAATGAGCACCCGGTGGATCGTTTTAGCCGGGCCTGTCCGCGAGCGCGGCCGGAGGCTCGTCGTCCATCTCGAAGGCCAGTGGGAACGGAGCGTGGCCCGCCAGCCGGAACCAGCGGACCTTCCGGTGCCGCCGCAGCGCCCGCGCGGCGCGCACGGCGTCGTTGTGGAACCGCCGCGCCATGGGCACGCGGCGCACGGCCTGCGCGAGCTCTTCCGCGGCGTTCTCGCCGCCCGGTACCTGCCGCACCGCCTCGACCTGCTCGCTCTCCCCGAAGACGGCCCGCAGCGCTGCGCTCAACTCGCTCTCCGCGACCTCGCGGTGCTCCTCCTCCGCCTGACGGGCCTCATGGGCGGCCTCGTAGAGCACGATCGACGCGGCGGGATCGAGTACGCCGGAGGTGGCGAGCTCCTGCGCGACCGAGGCGCGCCGAAGCAGCTGCGCGTCGAGGGCGGCGCGGGCCGCGTCGATCCGGGCGTGCAGCCGGTCGAGCCGGCCGGCGGTCCAGCTGAGGTACATGCCGATGGCGACGAGGGCGACGACGATCCAGATCAGGGTGCTCACGGGCGGTAAGGCTACCGGTGCGGTCCAAGGGGGTTGGCGTGGCCACTACGCGGGGCCGTTCCCCGATCCGTCCGTTCCCGGTGCCAGGGGCTCTGCCGCCAAGCACGCCGCCCGGGGCCGGGCCATCGAAGGGAGCAGGCCCCCGCAGACGTCAACCCGAGCGGGCCGGGCCGAACCGCGCCCGGAAGCCCTGGCGTTCGTCCGTCGCGACCGACGCCGCCCCGTCCGTCACGGTCTCGTACACGGCCAGAATGTCCGCCCCCACCGTCGACCAGTCGAACCGCCGCACATGGGCGCTGCCCCGCGCTCGCAGCTCCGCCCGGCGTTCGGGATCCCGCAGCAGCCGGACCGCCGCGGCCGCCAGGGCGTCCGCGTCCTCGTTGATGAACAGCTCGCCCGCCGCCCCCTGGTCGAGGACTTGGGCGAACGCGTCCAGGTCGGAGGCGAGCACCGGCGCGCCCGCCGACATCGCCTCGACGAGGATGATGCCGAAGCTCTCACCGCCGGTGTTCGGCGCCACGTACACGTCGACGCTGCGCAGCAGACGCGCCTTGTCCTCGTCGCTGACCATGCCGAGGAACTCGACGCGCCCCCGCATGTCGACCGGCAGGGAGGCGACGGCCTCCTCCTCGTCGCCGCGTCCGGCGACGAGGAGCCGGGTGTCCGGGCACTGTTCCAGGATCGATGGAAGCGCCTTCATCAGCACCGGAAGTCCCTTGCGGGGCTCGTCGATCCGGCCGATGAAGCCGATCGTGTTGCCCTGCCATTCCTTCTTCGCCTCCGCCTTCTCGAAGAAGGCGACGTCGACGCCGTTGGGGATGACAACGGCGTCGCCGCCCAGGTGCTCCACGAGGGTGCGCCGCGCGTACTCGCTGACCGCGATGCGGGCGCTGATCTTCTCCAGGGCGGGCTGCAGGATCGGGTACGCGGCGATCATGGCCCGTGAGCGCGGGTTGGACGTGTGGAAGGTGGCCACGATCGGTCCCTGCGCCGCCCAGCAGGACAGCAGTCCCAGTGACGGCGAGGCCGGCTCGTGGATGTGGATCACGTCGAAGGTGCCGTCGTGCAGCCATCGCCGCACCCGGGCCGCGGAGAGGAAGCCGAAGTTCAGGCGCGCCACGGAGCCGTTGTACGGAACGGGCACGGCACGCCCCGCGGAGACGACGTACGGCGGCAGCGGCGTCTCGTCGTCGGCCGGGGCCAGCACGGAGACGTCGTGTCCGAGCCGGATCAGATGGTCGGCGAGATCCCTGATGTGGAACTGCACGCCCCCCGGCACGTCCCAGGAGTACGGGCAGACGATGCCGATCTTCACGTCCTGCGCTCCTCGAGATCGGCGAGCCACAGCCGCTGCAACATGTGCCAGTCCTCCGGGTGTTCGGCGATACCGGTGGCGTAGGCATCGGCCAGCGCCTGTGTCATGGCGGACGTCTTCTCGGCGCGTGTACCTGTCTCGGGGACCTCGACGGGAGCGTGAATGCGCCCGCGCAGGTTCGGTTCCTCGCCGTACCAGAGGGTCGCGGGCAGCAGCAGCGCCCCGGTCTGCTGCGCGAGCAGCGCCGGGCCCGCCGGCATGCGCGCCGTCTCGCCGAAGTACTTGACCTCGACGCCGGACGCCGACAGGTCACGGTCGGCGACCAGGCACACCAGGCCGCCGGAGCGCAGCCGGCGGGCCAGGGTGCCGAAGGCGGCGCCGCCCGAGTGCGGCAGCACCTCCATGCCGAGGCTCTCGCGATAGGCGACGAACCGGTCGTACAGCGACTCCGGTCGCAGGCGCTCGGCGACCGTCGTGAACGGCACGCCCAGGGTCCTGGTCACCCACACACCGGCGAGGTCCCAGTTGGCCAGGTGCGGCAGCGCGAGGATCACGCCCCGCCCGGAGGCGAGGCCGTCGGTCAGACGGTGCACTTCCTCGATCTCGACGCTGCGTGCGATGCGCTCCCGGCTGTAGGTGGGCAGCCGGAACGACTCCATCCAGTACCGCATGTACGACCGCATCCCGGCCTTGGACAGTTCCGCGAGCCGCTCGGGGCCCGCGTCGGGCACCACCCGGGCGAGGTTGGACTCCAGCCGCAGCACGCCCTTGCCGCGCCGCTTCCAGGCGGTGTCGGCGATGGTCCGGCCGAGCGCTGCCGCAGCCGGCTCCGGCAGCTTCTTGACGGCGTTCCAGCCCAGTCCGTAGAGCGCGTCGGTCAGTCTGTCCCGCATCATGATGTCCCCGCCCCGCGCTCGTGCGCCGCGGCGGCGTCGGCGTCGGCCGCCTCACGCCGCACTGTCACCACTCGCTGCCCGAGCGTCACCAGGCTGCCGACGGCCACGATCCACAGCGCGATGGGCAGCAGGATGTCGATGCCGGGCACCCCGAAGCCGTGCAGTCCGGCGAGCCCCGCGGCCACCAGTGAGATCACGAGCCGCTCCGCACGCTCGACGAGTCCGTTGACGGCGACCGGCAGGCCGATCGATTCACCGCGCGCCTTGGTGTACGAGACGACCTGGCCGCTCGCGAGACAGAAGATCGCAACGGCGCACAGTACGTTGTCGTCGCCCCCGCCCGCGTACCAGAGGGCGAACCCACCGAAGATCGCCCCGTCGGCGACCCGGTCGAGCGTCGAGTCGAGGAAGGCGCCCCACCGGCTGGAAATCCCCGCCTGACGTGCCATGTTGCCGTCGACGAGGTCGGAGAAGACGAACAGCGTGATGACGATCGTGCCCCAGAAGAACTCCCCGCGGGGAAAGAAGACCAGCGCTCCCGCCATCACTCCGGCCGTGCCGACGAGGGTGACCGCGTCCGGGCTGACCCCGCGGCGGAGCAGAAACGCGGCGAACGGTGTGAGGACACGCGTGAAAAATGCACGCGCGTACTTGTTCAGCATGGCCTTCCCGAGGGTCCGGTGGGCCGCGTGGCCCCTACGGCCACCGGCTGGCCCATCGTAGTCACGACCGCCGCGCGGCAGCGCCGGGCACCCGTCCTGGGAGGCGGCGTCCGACGTATGGACGCACAGTGACGGGAGTGGAAAGCTCGAAGGACCACCGCGGGCACAGCCGGAGCTGCCCCGGACGCCTCATGAGGAACGCCTCACCGCTCCCCGCGCCCGCGGATTCCCCTCCTCGCCGTGCAATCGATCGGGAGGCAAGATCATGGGTGACAAGGCACACGCACACCCCGGAGCCGCCGGCAGAGCAGTAACGGCCGACCACCCCGCATCCGTACGGAATGTGGTGCTGGTCGGCCACAGCGGATCAGGCAAGACGACCCTGGTCGAGGCGCTGGCCCTGTCCGCGGGAGCGGTCAACCGGGCAGGCCGGGTCGAGGACGGCGGGACGCTCTCCGACTACGACGAGATCGAACACCGCCAGCAGCGTTCCGTACAGCTCTCGCTCGTTCCCCTGGAATGGGGCGGGTGCAAGATCAACCTTCTGGACACCCCCGGATACGCCGATTTCGTCGGTGAACTCAGGGCCGGTCTGCGAGCCGCGGACGCGGCCCTCTTCGTCGTGTCCGCCGCCCAGGAGGCCGATGCGGTGGCCGGCGCCACCCGCGCGGTCTGGGAGGAGTGCGCGGCAGTCGGCATGCCGCGCGCGATCGTCGTGACCCACCTGGAGACCGCGCGGACCGGCTTCGACGAACTCACCGCCGTCTGCGCCCGCATCTTCGGCGGCGACGACCCCGACGCCGTACTGCCGCTCTACCTGCCGCAGTACGGCCCGCAGCACGCCGACGGGCATGCGCCGGTCACCGGCCTGGTCGGCCTGCTCAGCCAGAAGATCTACGACTACTCCTCCGGCGAACGGAAGGAATCCCCACCGGACCCGGACCAGACGCCCCTCATCGAGGAGGCACGCAATCGGCTCATCGAAGGGATCATCGCCGAGAGCGAGGACGAGACCCTCATGGACCGCTACCTCGGGGGCGAGGAGATCGACCTCAAGACCCTCATAGGCGACCTGGAGAAGGCCGTCGCCCGCGGCACCTTCCACCCGGTCCTCGCCGCCGCCCCCGCAGGCAACGGCTCCAAGCAGGGCCTCGGCACCGTCGAACTGCTGGAGCTCATCACCGGCGGCTTCCCCACGCCGCTCGAACCGGCGGCGCCCGTCGTCACCTCTCCCGACGGGCAGCCGCGCCCGCGGATCAGCTGCGACCCCGCCGGCCCGCTGGTCGCCGAAGTCGTCAAGACCGCATCCGACCCGTACGTCGGCCGGATCTCGCTCGTCCGGGTCTTCTCCGGAACCCTGCGCCCCGACGAGACCGTGCACGTGTCCGGGCACGGACTCGCCGACCGCGGCCACGAGGATCATGACGTCGACGAACGCGTCGGCGCTCTGTCGGCCCCTTTCGGCAAACAGCAGCGCCCCCTCCCCCACGTGATCGCCGGCGACCTGGCCTGCGTCGCGAAGCTCTCCCGCGCCGAGACCGGGGACACGCTGTCCGCCAAGGACAACCCGCTCCTCATGGAGCCGTGGGCCATGCCCGACCCACTGCTGCCGCTCGCCATCCAGGCCCACAGCAAGGCCGACGAGGACCGGCTCTCCCAGGGGCTCGCACGCCTGGTGGCCGAGGATCCGACCATGCGGCTCGAACAGAACCAGGCCACCCACCAGGTCGTCCTGTGGTGCCTGGGCGAGGCGCACGCGGACGTCGCCCTGGAACGGCTGCGCAGCCGCTACGGGGTGCAGGTCGACGTCGTCCCGTACAAGGTGTCGCTGCGCGAGACCTTCGCCGGCAGCTCCGCGGGCCGCGGCCGTCACGTCAAACAGTCCGGCGGACACGGCCAGTACGCGATCTGCGAGATCGACGTGGAACCGCTGCCGCCCGGCTCCGGCATCGAGTTCGTCGACAAAGTCGTCGGCGGCGCGGTGCCGCGCCAGTTCATCCCGTCCGTGGAGAAGGGCGTACGCGCCCAGGCCGCACGCGGGGTGGCGGCCGGCTATCCCCTCGTCGACGTACGGATCACCCTCAGGGACGGCAAGGCCCACTCCGTGGACTCCTCCGACGCGGCCTTCCAGACCGCAGGCGCGCTCGCCCTGCGCGAAGCCGCCGCCGACGTTCGCATCGACCTGCTCGAGCCCGTCGCCGAAGTGCAGGTGCTCGTCTCCGACGAGTACGTGGGAACGGTGATGAGCGACCTGTCGGGCCGCCGCGGCAGAGTCGTCGGCACCGAACAGATCGCCGGGTCACGCACCCTCGTCCGAGCGGAGGTACCGGAGATCGAGATCGGCAGGTACGCGGTGGACCTCCGCTCCCTCTCCCACGGCACCGGCCGGTTCAGCCGGTGTTACGCCCGCCACGAGGCCATGCCCCCACAGGTCGCCGTCAGAATGCGCGAACAAGCCGGGGCCGGCGCGTAGTTGTCGCTGCCGCCCGCCGGGAGACCCTCCGCGGCGGGCGGCGGCCTGACGCCCACTGACGCCACGGCCGGAGCCTCGATACGCTGGGCGACGAACCGGGTCGCCCAGTTCAGAAGGTGTGCGGGGCACGGTAGTTGGGAACAGGCCGCAGTGCGGAAGCACGCGGCGATGGGGGCGGTAGTGGCGAACGACGCATTCGATTTCACCCCCGGGGCTCAGGTCCCGCTCATGGGGTCGGCCGGACAGACCGCGGCGACGCACGCGCTCGCATCGGCCGCGTACCGGGACAGCGAGCTCAAGGAGATCCTCAAGGCCAACAGCGAGTGGCACAAGTCCGAGGTGAAGCCGGGCAAGATCTCGCTCCTGGAGCCCAATCTCGGCGAAGCCTTCGCGAGGGCCGTCCAGGTCCGCATGCTGGGCGGCGCCCGAGCGCCCCTCGTCCAGTCGTTCGGCACCGAACCCCAGTCCGTCGTCGAGCACTGCCTCGCCGCCACCCGCCTGCGCCGCGAACGCGACAGCAGACTCACCGCCGTCATGGGCGTGTGCGGACTGCTCTTCCTGCCGGGACTGCTCCTGTGGCTGGGCGTCTTCCAGCTCCGCCGCACCCTCGCCGGCTCGCAGAACAGGACCGCCGGAGCGATCGGCAACCTGCTGCTCGTGGCGATCGGGGTCCTGGTCGTGCTCTTCCTCGTCCGCCTCCCCTTCGGCGGCTTCTGGGCGTACTACGTCCGCGCCATGCTCATCGCCCCCGTCATCGGCTGGTTCCTGGCCAAACGCATCTGCGAGTCCTCCGCCAAGGACATGCGCGCCCGCTGGGACGCCCTCCTGTCCGGCGGCGGCATCGGGGCCAAAGTGCCGGAGGCCGTGCCGGGGAACCCGGGTGACGCCGCCCGCGAGCAGCTCCGCCAAGGCCTCGAGAAGCTCACCGCCGAGCAGCGGTCCAACGTCGTCTTCTACGCCGGCCCCAAGGGCATACTCGGCATGGGAACCCGCTGGGGCAGCTGGCAGATGGCCGAGGAGCTCGTCTCCAAGGACCCCGCCAAGGAGATCAACCAGTTCCGCAGCTGGGACGTCATCCGGGCCATCCACGACAAGCTCAAGCTCCTGGAACGCGGCCCGCTCAACTCGGGCGGCTTCCCCACGCCCTCGGTCACGCACTGGATCGTCTCCCCGGTCGGCGAGAACGCCGCCGCCATCGCCCGTCCCGAGGGCCAGGAGATCGAGACCTTCCAGATCAAGGGCCACGAAATACAGCGCATCTGCAACCACCAGCAGTTCGGCAGCGGAAACCGCCACTACCTGGGCGTGCAGTTCACCCTCTGGGACGGACAGCTGGTCATCACCATGATGATCACCGTCACCGTGCTCCACGAGACCCTGCGCGTCGAGGTCACCGGCCACGCACTCGGCCCGGTCCACTCCCTCTTCACCACGAAGCCGGAGCCCAAGATCGTCACCGTCAGCAAGACCTTCCGGTTCTGGGAGACCGTCGACCGCGTCCTGCCCCTCGTCAACGCCCGGGAGGTCGTACGGCTCGCCGCCCGCGCGCCGTTCACCTGGTATCCGCCGCTGCTCGACTACCTCGGCGGCAAGCTCGTGCTCCCCGAGCCCTTCGGGCTGCGGCACGCCTGGGCGGAGAAGCCGTGGCGGCACCGGTTCATGGCGGACGACGCCATGCGCGCGGCCACGCCCGTGCTGCGCGTCGCACACGCGGCCGCCATGAAGGTACTCGAGGACAACGGCGTCGACACGGAACGCTTCAGCACCCGCGCCTCCGTGGTCAGCGGCTTCGTCCAGGACCCGAGCCCGCGCAAGGCGGACGTCTACGAGGCGTGACGGCCCGGCTGCTCAGGCGGACGGGGCCGACGGCCAGGCAGCCGCCAGCATCGCGCGGGTGTCGCCGAGCAGCTGCGGCAGCACCTTGGTGGCGCCGATGACCGGCATGAAGTTGGTGTCACCGCCCCACCTCGGCACGATGTGCTGATGCAGGTGGGCGGCGATACCGGCGCCGGCGGCCGAGCCCTGGTTCAGGCCGATGTTGAATCCGTGCGCGCCCGAAGCGGTCCGCAGCGCGATCATGGCCTGCTTTGTCAGCAGGGCCAGTTCGACGGTCTCCGCCTCGTTCAGTTCCGTGTAGTCGGCGACATGGCGGTACGGGACGACCATGAGATGCCCGCCGTTGTACGGGTACAGGTTGAGCACCGCGTAGACCGACTCGCCGCGCGCGATGATCAGCCCGTCCTCGTCGGACTTCGACGGGATCGAGCAGAACGGGCAGCCGTCGTCCGCCCCCGGACCGGTCGGCTTGTTCTCGCCCTGGATGTAAGCCATCCGATGGGGCGTCCACAGGCGCTGGAACGCGTCAGGCGTCCCGACTCCGATCTGCTGCTCCGGCTGCTCTGTCGTCATGCGGGCCAGCATATTCGGCGTGGGTGACGGCATGCGGCGAGGGGCGGCCCCTGCCCAGGGGCCGCCCCTCGCGGCGGGGTCAGACCTGGACGCGGCGCTCCACCACATCGGCCAGCTTCGCCAGGGCGTCCGCGCGCGGGATCCCGTTCTCCTGCGAGCCGTCGCGGTAGCGGAAGGAGACCGTGCCGGCGTTCATGTCGTCGTCGCCGACGATGATCATGAACGGGACCTTCTGCTTCTGCTGGTTCCTGATCTTCTTCTGCATACGGTCGGAGGAGGCGTCGACCTCGACCCGCAGGCCCTTCTTCTTCGCCTCCGCGGCGAACGCCTGCAGGTACTCGACGTGCGCGTCGCCGATCGGGATGCCGACCGCCTGCACCGGCGCCAGCCACGGCGGCATCGCGCCCGCGTAGTGCTCCAGCAGCACGGCGAAGAACCGCTCGATGCTTCCGAACAGCGCGCGGTGGATCATCACCGGACGCTGCTTGGTGCCGTCCGGGCCGGTGTACTCGAGGTCGAAGCGCTCGGGCAGGTTGAAGTCCAGCTGCACGGTCGACATCTGCCAGGTGCGGCCGATCGCGTCCTTGGCCTGGACGGAGATCTTCGGGCCGTAGAAGGCGGCGCCGCCCGGGTCCGGGACCAGCGGGAGGCCCTGCTTCTCGGCCACCTGCCGCAGGGTCTCGGTGGCCTCCTCCCACACCTCGTCCGAGCCGACGAACTTGGTCTCGTCCTTGGTGGACAGTTCCAGGTAGAAGTCGGTCAGGCCGTAGTCGCGCAGCAGGTTCAGCACGAAGGTCAGCGTCGAGTCGAGCTCGTCCGCCATCTGCTCCTTGGTGCAGTAGATGTGCGCGTCGTCCTGCGTGAAGCCGCGGGCACGGGTGAGGCCGTGCACGACGCCCGACTTCTCGTACCGGTACACGGTCCCGAACTCGAAGAGGCGCAGGGGCAGTTCACGGTAGGACCGGCCCCGCGCGTCGAAGATCAGGTTGTGCATCGGGCAGTTCATGGGCTTGAGGTAGTAGTCCACGCCCTCGTCGAGCTGCATGGGCGGGTACATGCCCTCGGCGTACCAGTCGAGGTGGCCCGAGGTCTCGAAGAGCTTCCCCTTGGTGGCGTGGGGGCTGTAGACGAACTCGTAGCCCTCCTCCTCGTGGCGCTTGCGCGAGTAGTCCTCCATGACCCGGCGGATGATGCCGCCCCGGGGGTGGAAGACGGCGAGGCCGGAGCCGATCTGCTCGGGGATGGAGAACAGGTCGAGTTCGTTGCCCAGCTTGCGGTGGTCGCGCTTCTCCGCCTCGGCGAGGAAGTCGAGGTGGGCCTTCAGCTCGTCCTTCGACGGCCAGGCGGTGCCGTAGATGCGCTGGAGCATCGGGTTCTTCTCGCTGCCGCGCCAGTAGGCGGCCGCGTTGCGCATCAGTTTGAACGCCGGGATGTTGCGGGTCGTGGGCAGGTGCGGGCCCCTGCAGAGGTCCTTCCAGCACAGCTCGCCGGTCTTGGCGTCCAGGTTGTCGTAGATGGTCAGCTCGCCCGAGCCGACCTCCACGTCCGCGCCGTCGTCGCTCGAGGCCGAGCCCTTGAGGCCGATGAGCTCCAGCTTGTACGGCTCGTCCGCGAGCTCCTCGCGCGCGGCCTCGTCGGTGACGACGCGGCGCGAGAAGCGCTGGCCGCGCTTCTGGATCTCCTGCATCTTCTTCTCGATGGCCTTGAGGTCATCGGGGTGGAAGGGCTTCTCGACGTCGAAGTCGTAGTAGAAGCCGTCCTTGACCGGCGGGCCGATGCCGAGCTTCGCCTCGGGGAAGAGCTCCTGCACGGCCTGCGCCATGACGTGCGCGGTGGAGTGGCGCAGGATGTTCAGGCCGTCCTCGGAGGAGATCTCGACGGGCTCGACCTCCTCGCCGTCCTTCAGCTCGTAGCTGAGGTCCTTGAGCTCGCCGCCCACGCGCGCGGCGACGACGGTGCGCTCGGTGAAGAGGTCGGCGGCCGTAGTGCCCGTCGTCACCACGCGCTCTTCCCGCTCGGAATCGCGTTGGATGATCACACGGACGTCTGACACCGGTCTCTCCTGACTGAAGGCGGATGCGTACCCGATTCGTGGTGCGTACGCACCACGAATCGTACCGAGCCGGAGGGGCCACTCGCGAAACGGTTAAGGAGCCTGCGCGGGCCCTATCCGCTCTCCTCCTGCTCGCCCGCCTCCTCGAAGAAGTCGAGATTCTCGTGGAGCGACTTCATCAGCCGGTCCCGATCCGCCTCGTCCACCGGTACCGGGACCACGCCGGAGGCGTCGGTGAGCCGCCGGAAGCCGCCCCGGCTCTCCAGCCGTCCGGCCACCCGGATCGGCAGCCCGACCAGGTGCGCGTGGCCGGCCGTGCGGTACGCGTCCTCGTCCAGTGCCACCCGGATGTGGGGCACGTCCGCGCCGGCCAGCACCCGCAGCCGTACGGTGCCGGAGCCGCGCGGTCCCGAGCGCCGCATCCGCACGACGGTGCCGGTGATACGCACGGGCACGGACGGCTCGTCCTGGAGGTAGCGGGCGCCGGCCGCGCGCAGGGCCGGTAGATCGCCGGGCGAGAACTCGACGGGCTCCGTGCGCGCCGCGCAGCCCTGCGGCACTCCGGCGGCGGGTGACCAGGCGAGCGAGATCCGGGCGCCTTCGGAGCCCCGTACCAGGGCGATGACCGACTCGGTCAGCTCCCGGCTCACCCCGGCGTGGACCGCCGCGTCGAAGGCCTCCATCCCGCCGGTCGCGCGCTGGTAGTCGATGGCCTCCCGCGCCGCCTGCAGCGCGTGGCAGAGCCGGACCGCGAGGTCCCGTCCGGACTGCACGGGCACGAACGCGGTCAGGGTCCGGCCGCCCGGCGCGGGGCCGACGAGGACACCCTCGAGGAGGGCCTGGGCCTGCCTGCGGTGCCGGGCGCCGTAGTAGCCGGCGCGGCCCCGGGCGGCGAGCGCTCCCGCAAGCAGCATCTGCCGGGCGGCGGAGCGGAGCTGCTCCTGGACGGTCCACGGCGCCGTGCCCGACGGGCCCGTCCGGGGTGTGTCGCGCCACCAGCGGATCTCGTCGCTGGGGACGGTGAGTCCCACGAGGACGTCCCTGGCGGACGGTGCGGCGCTGCGGACGAGGGCGGTGATCGCCTCACCGAGCAGGTCCTCGCAGTCGGGGAAGGCCTTGCTCTCGGGCACGAGCAGGCTGGTGCCGCCGGTGGCGGGCCCGGGCGGGGTCCAGCGGGTGTAGCGCCCCGCGGCGCCTCCGCGGCGGCGCCAGCCGTGCCGGTCCAGCAGCGCGCCGAGGACGACCGGGTCGACGTCGGCCGGGTCGGGTTCCACCGCTCCCAGCCACGGTCCGGAGGGCTCCGTGGCGCCCGGGTGGGGGCGCACATGGTCGTCGAAGGGCCGGTGCATCAGGGTCTCCCTCCCGCCCCGACACGCGTCATGATCTCGCAGAGCGCTCGGTCGTCGAAGATCCGCGAGGTCGGGATGCGCACGGTGGTCCTGCGCCTGCCGGTCACGGGTTGGCCGGCGAGGTTGGTCCAGTAGCAGCAGTGCCTCAGGTCGAGCCGGTCGTGACTGGCGCGCAGCCACTCGTCCTGCGTTCTGGGGACGAGCATCACGACCAGGATCTTGTGCACGGACACCGGGGTGCGGGCGAGCTTCACCAGATGGTCGTTGTCGAGGGTGAAGGAGAACGCGGGCCCCGGCGGGTGCGGCGGGATCTGGTACGTGCACTTGAGCTGCACCTTGATGGTCACTTCGTCGTCGACCGTGTGTCCGGCCGAGCTGTGGCTGACATGCCAGTCGATGCCGTTGTCGGGAAACGGCTGGGAGAGCGAACACCCCGCCGCGGCTGCGACGGCATGCAGATAGCCCACCTGGAGCGTCTCCATGCAGGCGGTGGTGGCGAGCGCTCCGCGCAGCGGGACCGTCCGCTGGGGTAGCAGCCCTCCCGGCTCGGGCTGGGCGAGCGCCATGGCAATTTCCTTCCCCGTCACCTGTGTTGTCACCGGCCTGCGTACGGTGCAAACAGCCCGGGTATCACCGATTCGGGCAGGGGTTGTCGCCATCTGCCGCTTACGTGCGAGGAGTTCGGGGATGACGCACTGGTATGACGGCCCCCTGGCCGCATTTGACACAGAGACAACCGGAGTGGACGTCGAGCAGGACCGGATCGTGTCGGCGGCGGTCGTGGTCCAGGACGCGCCCGGCGGGCGTCCGAGGATCACCCGCTGGCTGGTGAATCCCGGGGTGCCCGTGCCGCCGGGAGCCGTCGAGGTTCACGGGCTGACCGACAACCATCTGCAGCGCAACGGCCGTTGGCCGGCGCCGGTGATGGAGGAGATAGCGAGGTCGCTGGCCGAGCAGTGCGCTGCCGCCCGCCCGCTGGTGGTGATGAACGCGCCGTTCGATCTGACGCTGCTGGACCGGGAGTTGAGGCGCCATCGCGCCTCGTCGCTGAGCCGCTATCTGGACCGGTCGCCGCTGTGCGTGCTGGATCCGCGGGTGCTGGACAAGCATCTGGACCGCTACCGCAAGGGTCGGCGGACTCTCGCCGACCTGTGCGTGCAGTACGAGGTGGTGCTGGACGGTGCGCACGACGCCGCGGCGGACGCGCTGGCGGCGCTCGAGGTCGTCCGGGCGGTGGGCAGGCGGTTCGCCGCGCGGATGGAGCGCCTGTCGCCGGCGGAGCTGCACACGCTGCAGGCGGTGTGGCACGCGGCGCAGGCGCGGGGGTTGCAGGCGTGGTTCGCGCGCAGTGGCACTCCCGAGGCTGTCGACCCGGCGTGGCCGCTGCGGCCGGACCTGCCGGCCGCGGCCTGAACGCGGGGCGGGAATGAGCAAGGCCGGTCCGTCGATGACGGACCGGCCTCTCCCGGTGGGCGATACTGGGTTCGAACCAGTGACCTCTTCGGTGTGAACGAAGCGCTCTCCCACTGAGCTAATCGCCCGGGAACGCACTGAACCATACAGTGCCCTGCGGGCTTCCTTCAAACTCCTTCCAGGTACGCCTCGAGTCCTCGCCTCCCGGCGCGCATCATCAGCGCGTGGTTGGCGCGGAAGACCGGTCGGCAGGGAACGGACAGCCTTCTCATCAGGGGCCGGCGCACCACCACCTCCTGTTCGTAGAGCGCGAGGGTGCCGCGGCCGCCCGCCCGAACCGTCCATCGCGACCAGCCGTCGAGGTCGCCCGTCATGTCCATCTCCAGCACACCGGCCACCGGGTCGCGGCGCCGCCCGCAGGCGGTGATGCGGAGGTCGTACGGGAGGACGGAGCGCAGGCGTGCGGTGCCCGACTCCCCGTCGGCGGTGGCCACCTCGCGTACCTGCGGCCACCACAGGGGATAGTCCTCGGCCCTGGACAGCACTTCGTAGACCGTTTCCGGCGCGGCGTGCAGATCCCAGGTGGTGCGGAAGCGGTAGCGGCTCCAGTCCATGGGCCCAGTCTGCGCCCCACGTAGGGCCCTCGGCGGGGGTACTCACCAGGAATTGAGTATGCGCGCCCATACCGCGGGCTGTGGCGGGGGCCACACTTCCGGCCATGGACAACGTGCCACCACCGGCCGAGGAGCTGGGGATACTCGACCGAGAACTGCGGCAACTGGAAGCCCGGCGGGCGCAGTTGCTGGCCCGCAGGGCCTGGCTGCTCGCCGCGCTGCAACCGCCTGTCGCCCCGGGCGCCCCGCCCGCGCCGCCGTCGGCCGGTTTCGGCCCGCCCCATATTGCCCCGGGCGGTCCCGGTCGGCCTTTCGCCGCCCCGGCCGGGCCGGACACTTCACCGCCCGGCGTGCAGAACCTGCTGCTGACGCTCGGCGGCATCCTGCTGACCGTCGCGGCGATCGCCTTCACCCTGGTCAGTTGGGGCGCCATGGGCATCGGCGGCCGCTCCGCCGTGCTCGGCGCCGTGACGGTGGCGGCGCTCGGCACCCCGTACGCGCTGCTCCGCCGTGGGCTCGTCGCCACCGCCGAGTCGGTGGCCGCGCTGGGCCTGGTCCTGATGGTGCTCGACGTGTACGCCCTGCACCGTGCCGTGCTGCCGCAGACCGACGGACTCGGTTACGCGGCCTTCGCCTCGGCCGCGCTCGCCGCGTTGTGGTCCGCGTACGGCCTCTGGCTGCCGCGCCTGCGCACACCGTTGCCCGCAGCCGTGGTGACCGCCCAGCTTCCGCTGCCCTTCTGGGCCCTGACCGGCGGCGCCGGAGCACCGCCCGTGGAGTGGGCGCTGTTGCTGACCGCCGCGCTGGACGTCGCCGTCGTGGTGTGGGCGCGGCCGGTCCCGGTGCGGGTCACCGCAGGTGTGGCGGCGGCGATGTCGGGCGGCGGGGCGCTGCTGATCGGCGGCTTCCGGTCGCTGGCGGCCGACTCGCCGTCGGCCGCCGCGAATCCGGCGGCGGTGCTGGTCGCGGCGGCGGCCGTCGCTCTGTTCACGGCGTGGCGCGTCCCGGCCGCTGCCGGCCTCTCGGCGGTGGCGGGTCTCGCGGCGGTGGCGGGTCTCGGCGGCGTCGTCCGCGTGGCGGTTCCGGGCCCCGGCTGGGCGGTCATCGGTTACCTGCTGTGCGGGACCGCGCTGTTGGCCGTCGTACGCGCCCCGGTGCCGCGGCGCCTGCTGCCGGGGTTGGCGGGCGCGTCAGCCGTCGTGCACGCGGCGGCGGCCCTGATGGCCCTGCCGTTGTCGGCTTTGGCGCTGGCGGGGCCGGTGACGGCACTGACGGACGTCTGGTCCGGTACGTCCCCGCTACCGGATCCGGACTCCACGGCGACGGCCCTGCTTCCGGCGCCGCTCGCTCTTCTGATCACCGCTGCGGTCCTCGTGGCGGCCGCCCGTCACCGGGGCACGCCCTTGGCCACGGACCCCGCCGGCGCCCAGCCGCCGCCGGCAGCGAACGGCGCTGTGGGGCCGGCGCGGGCCGACCGGCTGCGTACTGCCGCCCGCTGCGGTGCCGTCGTGCTGGTCTGGGCGGCGTTCGTCGCCGTGCCGGTCGTGTTCGGCTTCGCTCACTCCGCCGCTGTCGTCTGGCAGCTGGCGCCGGCCCTGGGCCTGCTCGCCGCCGCCGCGTGGCGAGCGCCCGGTGCCGTGACGTGGACCGCTCTGGCGTGCGCGCTGACCGGATCGGTGAGCGTCGCGCTGCTCTCGCTCGCGACTCGCCCCGCGACCTTCACCGTCCTCGGTGTGCTGGTGGGGGCCTTCGTACTGGCCGCGGTACGGACGCGTGGCCCGCTGCAGGCCCTGCTCGGCTGCACCGCGACTGTCTTCGCGACGGGCCTCGCCGGAGCCACGGGCGCGGCCCTGGAGCTTCCGGCGCACCGGGCTGCGCCGCTGCTCCTCGCCGTCCCGGCGCTCACGGCGCTCCTGGGCGCCCGGCTGCGGCGTCATTCGGCCGCCCTCCCGGTGGAGATCACCGGCGCGGTGGCCGGCCTGGTCGCGCTGCCGCTCGCGGCGGGTCACCTGCCCGTGCTCGCCCTGGTCCTCGCGCTGTGCGGAGTCATCGCCGCCGGGACGGCCGTGCGGGCCGAGCGGCGCCCTGTCGCCGGGTATCTGGCGGTGGTGCTGTTCGTCGTGGCGACGTGGGTGCGGCTGGCCGCCTCCGACGTCGCGTCGCCCGAGGCGTACTCGCTGCCCGTCACGGTTCCGGCGCTGGCGGTCGGTGTACTGCGCCGTCGCAAGGATCCGCAGGCCTCGTCGTGGGCGGCGTACGGGCCGGGCCTGTCCGCGACGCTGGTGCCGAGTCTGGTCGCCGCGTGGGGCGACGAGCACTGGCTGCGCCCGCTGCTGCTGGGGCTCGCGGCGCTCGCCGTCACGCTCGCCGGTGCCAGGCTGCGGCTGCAGGCGCTGCTGGTGATCGGGGGCGCGGTTCTGGCCCTGGACGCAACTCACGAGCTCGCCCCGTACGTGGTGCAGGTCGTCGGCGCTCTGCCCCGCTGGCTTCCGCCGGCCCTGGTCGGCCTGCTGCTCCTCGCGGTGGGAGCGACGTACGAGCAGCGCCTGCGGGACGCCCGCAAGCTGCGGGAGAGCCTCGGCCGCATGCGGTGACGGGGGAAACGCCGTAGGCCCCGGAGACCTGTCTCAGCACTTCTCCGTCGAGCACCTGCTGGGCGGAGAGCGAGCGCGCGCCGTCAAGGACCGTGCCGTC
>NZ_JBEXRZ010000089.1:0-28181 GCF_040613325.1 Streptomyces sp. NPDC006283
GGACCGCCGCTCACACCCGCGGCGCGCTCGCCGCAGGACCGGCGGTCGCCGTGCCCTCCCCCACGGGGCATGGCGACCGCCTTATCTTTTGAGCATGACAACGAAGTACGCGGCACTCCTGCGCGGTATCAACGTGGGCGGCAGCCGGAAGGTCCCCATGGCGCAACTCCGTGCGGTGCTGGGCGACTTGGGCCACAGCGACATCGCCACCTATCTGCAGAGCGGCAACGCCGTCTTCAGCAGCGCGGACACCGACGAGCACACGCTCGCCGCCGGGATCGAGGCGGCCATCGAGAAGGCCTTCGGCTTCCGTGTCGACACCCTCGTACGCGGCGGCCCGTATCTGCGGGCGGTCGCCGACGCCTGCCCCTTCCCCGCTGCCTCGTTGGAAGGCAAACAGCTCCACGTCACCTTCTTCTCCGAAACAGTGGCACCGCAGCGACTGGCGTCGATCGACACCGCGGCCCATCTCCCGGAAGAGTTCCGGCTCGGCGACCGGGCGCTGTACCTGTACGCGCCGGACGGCCTCGGCCGTTCGAAGCTGGCGGCGGCCTTGTCGAGGCCCGGTCTGCTGAAGGGCGTCGTCGCCACCAGCCGCAACTGGAACACGGTGGTGAAACTGGTGGAGATGACCCGCGACTGATCCTCCGCGCGGACGAACGCGGACGGATGATCCAGGGATCAGTGCAAGATCATGACGGCGCGGTGCTCCCTGTGCCAGGCTCGCATCCATGCGCTACATCATCATCGGGGCAGGGGCGGTCGGCGGCGCGATCGGCGGACGGCTGGCCGGGTCGGGGTACGAGGTGGTGCTCGTCGCACGCGGCGCCCACCACCGGGCGCTGAGCGAGAACGGCCTGACGCTGACGACGCCCGACGGCACGCGTACCCACCGGCTGCCTGTCGTCGAGGGACCCGAAGGCGTGCAACTGACACAGGACGACGTCCTGGTGCTCGCCGTCAAGACCCAGGACAGCACCGGCGCTCTCGAGGCCTGGGCAGGTCGCCCCGTCACCAGCGGCGGCACGGCCGGCGAACGACTGCCGCTGGTGTGCGCCCAGAACGGGGTGGAGAGCGAGCGCCTCGCCCTCCGCCGGTTCCGTCATGTCTACGGCGTCTGTGTCTATCTGCCGGCGACCCACGTCGAACCCGGCCGTGTCTCGGCGGCAGGTGCGCCGCTGACGGGCATCCTGCACCTCGGCCGCTACCCGTCGGGCGCCGACGACACCGTCCGTGGCATTGCCGCCGATCTGGAGAAGTCTCATTTTCTCGCACCCGTGGTGCCCGACGTGATGCGCTGGAAGTACGGGAAACTGATGGCCAATCTCGAGAACGCGGCAGAGGCGGTCACCGGCCGGCGCGCCGACGACGAGGTGAAACTGCTGCTCGCACGCGCTTCCGCCGAGGGGCGGGCCGTGCTTGCCGCGGCCGGGATCGCGGTGGTGAGCGCGGCCGAGGAAAGCGATGCCCGTTCGGGGCGGATGGAACTGCGTCCGCTCGAAGGCCGTCCGCGCGGCGGCGGCTCGTCGTGGCAGAGTCTCGACCGCGGTACGGGCACCATCGAGGCCGACTACCTCAACGGCGAGGTGGCGTTGCTCGGCCGGCTGCACGGTGTGCCCACGCCGGTCAACGACGTGCTGCAGCGCACGGCCAACGTCTTTGCCCGTGAACGCCGGCCCGCCGGTTCGATGACACTTGACGAGCTCAACGCGCTCGTCGACGCCGAAGTGGAAATGGCCCTGTCGGAACGAACGTGAATGGCCCACCCCTAGGCGGGAATCGCCGACGCGTACTCGATCCGCGCCTCGTCGTGGCGCTCCAGCAGCAGCCGCGCCAGTTCGGGGGACGCGCCCAGCACGTCCGCGATCACATCCGCCTCGCCCGCTCCCGCCGCGATGCGGTCGGGGAGCCGGCCGGGGGCGATCACGTACGGGGCGACCGCCACGCGGGAGTGGCCCTCGGCCCTCAGCGAGCGGACCGCGTCCTCGGTCCGGGGCAGAGATGCGGAGGCGAACGCAGGCCGCACGGCGCACCAACCGGTGTGCCGCAGCTCCCGCGCTGTGTGAGCGATCACTGCGATCGCCTCCGGGTCCGTGGAGCCCGCCGCCGCCAGCACCAGGGCGGTCGAGCTCTTGTCCGCAGGGCCGAGCCCCGCCTCGTACAGCCGCCGTTCGACCGCGCCGAGCAGCAGCGGCGACGGGCCGAGGACCTCGGCCTGCCGCACGCGCAGCGACGGGGGCGCCTGCCGCAGCACCGCCGGGATGTCCGCCTTGGCGTGGAAGGCGCGGGTCAGCAGCAGCGGCAGCGCCACCACGTCCCGTACGCCGTCGGCCGCCAGACGGCCGAGGACCTGGGGCACCGCCGGGGCGTTGAAGTCGAGGAACGCCGTCTCCACGCGCAGGCCGGGACGCAGCGACCGCACCCGCCGGGTGAGGGCGTGGACGGTCGCCGCGTGGCGCGGGTCTCGGCTGCCGTGGGCGACGACGAGCAGGACGGGGTCGTTCATCGTGCACTCAGCCCTTGACGAGCAGCCCGCGATTGCGGAGCATCCACCGCTCCAGCGGGCTGAAGATCAGCAGGTCGACGGCGATACCGACGACGAGGATCAGCAGAATGGCGAGGAACACGCCGGGCATGTCGGCGTTGTTGCGGCCGTTCTCCAGCAACTGGCCCAGCCCGAGGCCCAGGTCGGGCGAGGAGGCGATGATCTCGGCGGCCATCAGCGAACGCCAGGAGAACGCCCAGCCCTGCTTGAGGCCCGCCACATAGCCCGGCAGCGCCGCCGGCATCACGATGTGCCAGGTGCCCCTGAGCCCGGTCGCGCCGAGCGTACGGCCCGCCCGCAGGAACAGCGGCGGCACCTGGTCGACGCCGGAGACCAGACCGTTGGCGATGGAGGGGACCGCGCCCAGCAGGATGACGGCGAACATCATCGAGTCGTTCAGGCCGAGCCAGATGACGGCCGGGGGCACCCAGGCCACGGACGGCAGGGACTGCAGACCCGACAGGATCGGACCGATCGCCGCACGGACGAACCTCACCCGGGCGACCAGCAGGCCGAGCGGGGTACCGATGGCGAGCGCCAGCAGGAAGCCGAGCAGGCCGCGCGACACGCTGGTCCAGATGACCTCCAGCAGAGTGCCCTGGAGCCACATGCCGGACAGGCTGTCCCACACCGCGGAGGGCGCGGGCAGCTTGTAGTCCTCCGTGACCTCCGCCCACACCAGCACCTGCCAGGCGACCAGCACGAGCGCCACGGCGGTGATCGGCGGCAGCACCTTCTGCACCAGCACCTGGCGCACGGGGGTGCGGTTCACCTGCACCGCGTCCAGTGCGTCGAGTCCCGCCTCCAGGCCGGCCAGGTCGTCGGTCTTGTCGACGCCCTTCCCTGCGGCCTTCGCGGTCGTGTCAGTGCTGGCCATGTCGGCGGATCTCCCCACGCAGTTCTTCGGTGATCTCGACGGACAGCTCCGCCACGGCGGTGTCCTCGATACGTCGCGGCTGGTCGATGTCGACGGTCCACTCGCGGGCGACACGCCCCGGCCGTGACGACAGCAGCACCACCCGCTGCGCGAGCCGCACCGCCTCACGGACGTTGTGGGTGACGAAGAGGACCGAGACGTTCGTCTCCCGCCAGATCCGGGTCAGCTCGTCGTGCAGCACGTCCCGGGTGATGGCGTCGAGCGCCGCGAACGGCTCGTCCATCAGCAGAAGTTGGCTGTCCTGGGCGAGCGCGCGTGCCATCGCGACCCGCTGGCGCATACCGCCCGACAGTTCGTGCACCCGCTTGCCGTAGGCGCCTTTGAGCCGTACGAGCTCCAGCAGCCGCTCCGCCTCCTCGCGGCGCGCTGCCTTCGGCACGCCGCGCAGCCGCAGCGCGAGTTCGATGTTCTTGCCCGCGGTCAGCCACGGGAACAGCGCGTGCTCCTGGAACATCAGGGCGGGCCGCCCGCCGGGGGTCTCGATGGACCCCGCGGTCGGGCGGTCGAGCCCGGCGACCAGGTTCAGCAGCGTCGACTTGCCGCAGCCGGAGGCCCCCAGGAGGGTGACGAACTCACCCGGCGCGACATCGAGTGTGATGTCGTCCAGGACGAGCTGCGGCCCGGTCGGCCCGTTGAAGGACTTGGAGACATGCCCGATGCGAGCCGCGTGCTCGTGCTCGACGATCACGCGGTCCTCGGCCTTGGCGATGGCAGTGGCCATGGTCGTCACCTCCTGGGAACTCGGCTGATGGGTTTACTTGACGCCGAGTCCGGCGTCGGAGACCGCGGAACCGCCGGCGGCCTCGAGGACCTTGTTCAGCGGCCTCAGGTCGTAGATACCGGCGAGGTCGGGCTGCTGGAGCAGACCGGCCTTGACCGCGTGGCCGGCCTGCGCGTCGAGCGTCGCCGCCAGCGGGTCGTCGGTGAACCGGATGGACTTCCAGGCGGGGTCGATGACCTTGGGAGGCAGCGGCTTGCCCGTCAGTTCCTGGAGCTTCGCGTTCGCCGACTCCTTCGCCTTGTCGGGGTTGGCGTTGATCCAGGCGTTCGTCTTGACCGTCCCGCGCAGCACCGCCTCGACGACGGCCGGGTGCTCCTTCAGGAACTTCTGCGACACGATGATGTTCGTGATCACGAACTTCTTGTCGGGCCACAGATCCGACTCGTCGAGCAGCACCTTCGCACCGTCGCTCACCAGCTTCGAGGCGGTCGGCTCGGGCACCCAGGCGCCGTCGACGGAGCCGGACAGGTAGGCGTTCGGGGTCACTTTGTTCTCGGTGCGCACCACGGACACGTCGCCCTTGCCGGTCTGGGCGTCGACCTTCCAGCCCTTCTCGGAGATCCAGTTGAGGAACGCCACGTCCTGCGTGTTGCCGAGCTGCGGGGTGGCGATCTTCTTGCCCTTGACGTCGTCCAGGGTCTTGATCTTCTCGGGGTTGACGACGAGCTTGACGCCGCCGGAAGCGGAACCGCCGATGATCCGCAGGCTCTTGCCCTTGGACTTGGCGAAACCGTTGATGGCGGGGGAGGGGCCGATGAAGCCGATGTCGATCGAGCCCGCGTTCAGCGCCTCGATCTCCGAGGGGCCGGCGTTGAAGGTCGCCGCGGACAGCTGGGTGCCGCCGAGCTCCTTCTGGATGATGCCCTCCTGGTGGCCGACCAGGGCGGTGGCGTGGGTGAGATTCGGGAAGTACCCGATCTTCACGCTGTCGAGACCGTCGATCTTCTCGCCCTTGGCGGCGGTAGCGACCGAGTCGTCCTTGGCCTGGGAGCCGTAGCCGCAGGCCGTGAGCGCCACGGCGAGCAGCGGCAGTACGGCGGCGGCGGCGAGGCCGCGGCCCAGGAAGGTACGAGTGGCTTGCACGGGAGGATTTCCTCTCGTAGGCCCGGTCTCTACGTCATGTCGGACGCGGCCGGGTCGTCGGCGATGTCTCAGGTCTTCGTCGGTGCGCGGTGCGGGGGGTGTGGGCGCGCAGGCAGTGCGCGTACGTCATCGCGCACATCGCGCCACCCCGCCCGTGCCCGCGCCGAGGGCGCCGCTGCCGACGCGGCCGCCCTCCTTGGCGAAGGTCGAGTAGATGTCGGGCATCAGAAGTCCCATTCGGCGTCGTCCGTGGCCTGCCCGGCCGGCGCCGTTTCGGCGGCGAAGGCCTCACCGGCCATGCCGGCGGCGAGCGTGGTGCCGTCTGCCGGGTCGATCAGCAGGAACGAGCCGGTGCGCCGGGAGTGCGCGTACGAGTCGAGTGCCAGCGGCTCGGCGGTGCGGACCTTGACGCGGCCGATGTCGTTGGCGACGAGCTGCCCCGGGGCCGGGTGCTGGGACAGGTCGTCCAGGGTGAGCCGCGAGGGGATCTCCTTGACGATCGCCTTCACCGTGCGGGTGGTGTGCTTGAGCAGCACCCGCTGGCCGACGGTGAGCGGCTGGTCCGCGACGTGGCAGACCGTCGCCTCGACGTCCTGCGTGGTCGGCGGGGCGTCGTGGGTCGGCACGATGATGTCGCCGCGGGAGATGTCGATGTCGTCCTCCAGCAGGAGGGTGACCGACTGCGGCGTCCAGGCGACGTCCACCGACTTGCCGAGGAGGTCGATGCCGGAGACCTTCGACGTACGGCCCGACGGCAGAACGGTAACCGACTCGCCGACGCGGAACGTGCCGGCGGCGATCTGGCCCGCATAGCCGCGGTAGTCGGGGTGCTCGGCGGTCTGCGGACGGATCACGTACTGCACGGGCAGCCGGGCGTGGCAGCCGGTCAGGTCGTGGCTGACGGGGACGGTCTCGAGGTGCTCAAGCACCGTCGGGCCGCCGTACCAGTCCATGTTCGCGGACGGGTCCACCACGTTGTCGCCGGCGAGGGCCGAGATCGGGATCGCGGTGATCTCGGGGACGCCGAGGGACGCCGCGTAGGCGGTGAACTCCTCCGCGATCTTCGCGAAGACGGGCTCCGCGTAGTCGACGAGGTCCATCTTGTTGACGGCCAGCACCACATGCGGCACGCGCAGCAGCGCGGCGACCGCGGCATGGCGGCGGGTCTGCTCGACGACGCCGTTGCGGGCGTCGACGAGCACGACCGCCAGCTCGGCCGTCGACGCGCCGGTGACCATGTTGCGGGTGTACTGCACATGCCCGGGGGTGTCGGCGAGGATGAACCGGCGCCGGGGTGTCGCGAAGTAGCGGTACGCCACGTCGATGGTGATGCCCTGCTCGCGCTCGGCCCGCAGGCCGTCGGTGAGCAGCGCCAGGTCCGGCGCCTCCTGGCCCCGGCTGCGTGACGCGTGCTCGACCGCCTCCAGCTGGTCGGCGAGGACCGACTTGGAGTCGTGCAGGAGGCGCCCGACGAGGGTGGACTTGCCGTCGTCGACCGATCCCGCGGTGGCGAAGCGCAGCAGGGTCGTGGCGGAGAGCTGCTCGGCCAGCTGCTCGGTGGGGGTGGTCATCTCTAGAAGTACCCTTCGCGCTTGCGGTCTTCCATCGCAGCCTCCGACAGCTTGTCGTCGGCGCGGGTCGCACCCCGTTCGGTGAGACGGGAGGCGGCGATCTCGGTGATCACGGCGTCCAGCGTGGTGGCGTCGGAGTCGACGGCGCCGGTGCAGGACATGTCGCCGACGGTGCGGTAGCGGACCAGCCGCTTCTCGGGCGTCTCGGTGTCCTTGGGGCCGCCCCACTCGCCTGCGGTCAGCCACATGCCGGAGCGCTTGAACACCTCACGCTCGTGCGCGAAGTAGATCTCGGGAAGCTCGATCTTCTCGCGCTGGATGTACTGCCACACGTCCAGCTCGGTCCAGTTGGACAGCGGGAAGACCCGCACATGCTCGCCGGGCGCGTGGCGGCCGTTGTAGAGCTGCCACAGCTCGGGGCGCTGACGGCGCGGGTCCCACTGCGAGAACTCGTCCCGGAGGCTGAACACCCGCTCCTTGGCCCGGGCCTTCTCCTCGTCGCGCCGGCCGCCGCCGAACACCGCGTCGAAACGGTGCTGCTGGATGGCCTCGGTCAGCGGCACGGTCTGCAGCGGGTTCCGGGTCCCGTCCGGGCGCTCGCGCAGTTTGCCGGCGTCGATGTACTCCTGCACGGAGGCGACATGGAGCCGCAGCCCGTGCCGGGCGACCGTCCGGTCGCGGTACTCCAGCACCTCGGGGAAGTTGTGCCCGGTGTCCACGTGCAGCAGCGTGAACGGAACGGCCGCCGGGGCGAACGCCTTCAGCGCCAGATGCAGCATGACGATCGAGTCCTTGCCGCCGGAGAAGAGGATCACCGGCCGTTCGAACTCGCCCGCCACCTCGCGGAAGATGTGCACACCCTCGGACTCGAGCGCGTCCAGGTGGGAGAGCGCGTACGGGCTGTCGACGCCCTCGTGCACGGTGGCGGCGGTCGTCATGCCAGACCCCTTTCGGCGAGCAGTGCGTGGACCGCGTCGGCGGATTCCCGCACGGTCTGGTGGTGGGACTCGATCCGCAGATCGGGCGTCTCGGGCTCCTCGTACGGGTCGTCGACCCCGGTCAGCCCGCTGATCTCGCCCGCGGCCTGCTTGGCGTACAGCCCCTTCACATCGCGTACCGAGCACACCTCCACCGGGGTGGCCACGTGCACCTCCACGTACGCGGTGCCCTCCTGCTGGTGGCGCTTGCGCACCGCTTCGCGGCTGTCGGCGTACGGGGCGATGACCGGCACCAGGGCCTTCACACCGTTGGACGCCAGCAGTTCGGCGACGAAGCCGATCCGCTGCACGTTGGTGTGCCGGTCCTCACGGGTGAAGCCGAGGCCCGCCGACAGGAACTCGCGGATCTCGTCGCCGTCGAGCACCTCGACACGGTGGCCCTCTTCGCGCAGCCGGCCCGCCAGCTCGTACGCGATCGTGGTCTTGCCGGCGCTCGGCAGACCCGTGAGCCAGATGGTGGCTCCGGTCACTTGCTTCTCCTGAACTTCCCTGTTGTCCGTCATCAGCCGTGCAGCCCGCACTCGGTCTTGCCCCGGCCGGCCCAGCGGCCGGCGCGTGCGTCCTCGCCCTCCAGCACCCGGCGGGTGCAGGGCGCGCAGCCCACGGAGGCGTAGCCGTCCATCAGCAGCGGGTTGGTGAGCACGCCGTGCTCGGCGACGTAGGCGTCCACGTCGTCCTGCGTCCAGCGGGCGATCGGCGACACCTTGACCTTCTGCCGCTTCTCGTCCCAGCCGACGACCGGGGTGTTCGCCCGGGTCGGGGACTCGTCGCGGCGCAGGCCCGTGGCCCACGCGTCGTACCCGGTCAGGCCCTCTTCGAGGGGCTTGACCTTGCGCAGGGCGCAGCACAGGTCGGGGTCGCGGTCGTGCAGCTTCGGGCCGTACTCGGCGTCCTGCTCGGCTACCGTCTGGCGGGGGGTGAGCGTGATGACGTTGACGTCCATCACCGCGTCCACCGCGTCGCGGGTGCCGATGGTCTCCTCGAAGTGGTAGCCGGTGTCGAGGAACACCACATCGACCGGGCGGCCGCCGGGCACGGCACGGGAGGCGAGGTGGGCGACCACCGCGTCCTCCATCGAGGAGGTGACGCAGAAACGAGGGCCGAAGGTCTCGGCGGCCCATGTGAGGATCTCGAGAGCCGAGGCGTCCTCGAGGTCGCGCCCCGCCTGCTCGGCCAGCGTCTTGAGATCCCGCTCTGCCTGAACGGTCGTCATATCTCTTCCCCTCCACGGTCGTTGCGCTGAAGTCCGCGGGTCAGCAGCCCGAGGAACTTCAACTGGAAGGCCCGATTGCATGCCGCGCATTCCCAGGCGCCGTGACCTTCTTCGCTGGGACGCAGGTCCTCGTCGCCGCAGTAGGGGCAGTAGAACGGTGCAGCCCGCTCGCTCATGACAGGGCCTCCTCGGACGCCCTGGCCGCCCAGGTGGCGAAGCGCTCGCCGTCCTCGCGCTCCGCCTCGAAGCGCTTCACGACCCGCTCGACGTAGTCCGGAAGCTCGGCCGAGGTGACCTTCAGCCCGCGGACCTTGCGGCCGAACGCCGGGTCGAGACCCAGCGCGCCGCCGAGGTGCACCTGGTAGCCCTCGACCTGGTTGCCCTCGTCGTCGAGGACGAGCTGGCCCTTGAGACCGATGTCGGCGACCTGGATACGGGCGCAGGCGTTGGGGCAGCCGTTGATGTTGATCGTGATGGGCTGGTCGAACTCCGGGAGCCGGCGCTCGAGTTCGTCGATGAGCGCGGAGCCGCGGGCCTTGGTCTCGACGATGGCCAGCTTGCAGAACTCGATGCCCGTGCAGGCCATCGTGCCCCGCCGGAACGGCGACGGCTTGACCTGCAGGTCCAGGGCTTCGAGACCGGAGACGAGCGAGTCGACCTGGTCCTCGGCGACATCGAGCACGATCATCTTCTGCTCGACGGTGGTCCGCAGCCGGCCGGATCCGTGCGCCGCCGCGAGCTCCGAGATCTTGGTGAGCGTCGCGCCGTCCACACGTCCGACGCGCGGCGCGAAGCCGACGTAGAACCGGCCGTCCTGCTGGCGGTGGACACCGACGTGGTCGCGCCAGTGCTCGACGGGCTGCTCGGGCGCGGGGCCGTCGACCAGCTTGCGCTTCAGGTACTCGTCCTCCAGGACCTGCCGGAACTTCGCGGGCCCCCAGTCGGCGACCAGGAACTTCAGGCGCGCGCGGTTGCGCAGCCGGCGGTAGCCGTAGTCACGGAAGATCGAGATGACGCCTTCCCAGGCGTCGGGGACCTCGTCGAGCGGGACCCAGGCGCCGAGGCGCACACCGAGCTTGGGGTTGGTGGACAGTCCGCCGCCGACCCAGAGGTCGAAGCCGGGGCCGTGCTCGGGATGGTTCACCCCGACGAAGGCGACGTCGTTGATCTCGTGCGCCACGTCCAGCAGCGGGGAGCCGGAGATCGCGGTCTTGAACTTGCGGGGCAGGTTGGAGAATTCCTTGCTGCCGATGAACCGGCGGTGGATCTCCTCGACGGCGGGGGTGCCGTCGATGATCTCGTTCTGCGCGATCCCGGCCACCGGCGAGCCGAGGATGGTGCGCGGAGTGTCGCCGCACGCCTCGGTCGTCGACAGGCCCACAGCCTCCAGGCGCCGCCAGATCTCCGGGACGTCCTCGATCCGGATCCAGTGGTACTGCACGTTCTGCCGGTCGGTGAGGTCGGCGGTGCCGCGCGCGAACTCCTCCGAGATCTCGCCGATCACCCGCAGCTGCTCGGTGGTCAGCCGGCCGCCGTCGATGCGCACCCGCAACATGAAGAACTCGTCGTCCAGCTCCTCCGGCTCCAGAATCGCGGTCTTGCCGCCGTCGATCCCGGGCTTGCGCTGGGTGTAGAGGCCCCACCAGCGCATGCGCCCGCGCAGGTCGGCACCGTCGATCGAGTCGAAACCGCGGTGCGCGTAGATCGTCTCAATGCGTGTCCGCACATTGAGACCGTCGTCATCCTTCTTGGTCTGCTCGTTGCCGTTGAGCGGCGTGTGGTGGCCCATCGCCCACTGACCCTCGCCGCGGTGGCGTCCGGCCTTGCGACGGGGCGTGGCGGAGGCGGGCTTTTCGGGGCTGGCGGCCATGGTGATAGTCCTTCGAGACTGCAGGAGGGCGGCTCTGAGCTGCACACTCGCGCGAAGAGCGCGGCAGTGCGCAGGGCGGGGTGAAGACAACGGGGAGTGCGGCGGTGCTGGGCTCTCAGCAGGCCGGACAGATGGCGCTGGACATGCGGCCGAGGTCGACGTGCCGCCGACTCACCAAGGCAATTCCAGTGCTGGACATGGCGGAAGCGTGTCATGGCACTTTGGACCCAGTCCACCTTTATCCAGGATGTGGACACCGCTGTCCCGCATCGCGAGACGATGTGTCATGGGTCACCGTTGTGCGGACGGCCGGTCGTCCGCACCCGTTCCTTCAGACCGTGGCGCCGGGCCAGGGGCCGGGCGTCTCGACCTCGGGCTCCTGAGCCTCCGTGGTGTGGAACAGACGGAACCCGCGCCGCAGGTAATTGTCCATCGCGTGCGGACCGTCCTTCGAGCAGGTGTGCAGCCATACCCGCTTCGTCTGCGGAAGACCGGGCCACCGCTCGGCCAGATCCCATGCCCGGGCCACCCCCTGCGACAGCAGATGACCGCCGATCCGACGCCCGCGGAACGCCGGGATCAGCCCGAAGTAGAGAATCTCGACCGCCCCGTCGTCCTGCGCCTCGAGCTGCACGTAACCGGCCGGCGTCCCCTTCTCGTACGCGACCCACGTCTCGACCCCCGGACGATCGAGCCACTCCTGCCACTCGGCGTACGTCATGCCGAGCCGGTCGGTCCAGCGGATGTCCCCGCCGACCGCGGTGTACAGGAACCGGCTGAACTCGGGGGAGGGGACCTCGGCCCGGACGATCCGTATGTCGTCCCCGGGAGCGGCCGCGGGCCGCAGGTCGGCCGGGGAGGTCTGCTCCAGGGACCAGGTGGTCACAGTGATGGTGCTCATGCGGGCCAGGGAATCACGGGGTGCGCCCGCGGTGCACGGCCGGGGCGTGGATCACGGGGTGCGCCCCCGCCGCACGGCCGGGGCCGTCGAATGCGGCAGCAGGTCCGCGGGCCGCTCCGGGAGCAGCAGCTCCAGCTCGACCTCCTCCGCGAAGCGATAGGGGCGGTGCGCCAGGATCTGCGCGAGATGACGCCGCAGTCGCGACATCTCCGCCCGCACCGTCACCGTCCGCGTCGGATCCTCGAAGATGTCCTGCGCCAGCTGCGCCGCGGTCCGCCCGTCCCGGTGCCTGGCCAGTACGTACAGCAGCTCCGCATGGCGCGGCGTCAGCTCGTGCGACCAGCTCCCCGAACCGCCCGTCACGGTCACCGAGGGCCGCCGTGGCCGGCTCAGGTCCAGCACGACCCGGCCGGGCGCCGCTTCGTCGGGCTGCGCCCCGTCGACGCGTACCAGCCAGCCGCCCGGCAGCGGCTCGAGCGTGCACATCCCGAGCGACGGCAGCCAGAGCCGGCCCGCCCGGGCCGCCTTCGGCAGCGACAGCCGGCCCGTCGGGGCCATGCCCGTCACGGCCGCGGGCCAGCCGTTCGCATCGACCGCCAGGGCCCGGCCGCGCAGCCGCCCCAGCAGCGGGGCGGCGACGCTGCGCAGCCGGTCGAGCGACTCGAGGTGGCGGCCTCGCAGCTCCGCCTCCGCGAGGCGGGTGACCGAGGTGACCAGAGCCAGGGTCGCCGGATGCATGGTGGACAGCGGGCCGCTGATGTCGACGACCCCGATCAGCCTGCCGTCCCGGGGATCGGTGACCGGCGCCCCGGCACAGGTCCACGTGTGGTGCGTGGAGACGAAATGCTCGGCCGAGTGCACCTGGACGGGGCGCCGGGACACCAGGGGGGTGCCGACGCCGTTCGTGCCGACCAGCTCCTCGTTCCAGTCGGCACCCAGGACGAAGCCGTGCGCGTCGCCCTTGCGCAGGACCGCCGAACTGCCCTCTCGCCACAGCAGCCGGCCCTCGGTGTCGGCGACGACCATGATGTGCTGTGCGGCCTCCGCGATCGAGACCAGCCCGTCCCGCAGCACCGGCAGGACCTCCAGCAGCGGTGAGGAGACTCTGCGCCGCTCGATCTCCTCCAGCGGCAGCAGTCCCGCCCTATGGTCCCGGTCCGGATCCACACCGCGCTGCAGCATCCGCTGCCACGACTCGCCGATGTCCGTCCGGGGCCCGACCTCGGGCCTGCGGCCCGCGAGCGCAGCGTCCCGCACGCCCTTCAGCAGCCGCATGGCCTCCGTGCTGTCCATGGCCGCCAGCCTGGCCAGATCCAGCGACGAGTTCTGCACGGGCTTCTTCATGGTCCCTCCTCGGCGACGCCGGCGTCCGGTGTGCGGGGGTGGCCCGCCCCATCCTCGCCTCCCCGGGCCTGTGCGCGTCGCGTTATGGCCCACAAGGATGCAACCCTTTGCAACCGTCGCGAACGGGCGTGCGCCTGTACGAAGGTGACGGAACACCGGTTCGCCGGTGGGGTGGTGCCGTGTCGGCGCAGCACCACCCAACCAAGCCTCACGGGCGCCGTCCGTCGCATACGGCCCGCGTCCGTTCCATGTCCGGTGCCGCATGCCGGTGCGCGCGGTTCAGACCACGGCGCGCGAACGCTCCACGATCGCCGCAAGCCCCAGTGTGTGGGGCAGGGTCCCGAACGCCGCTCCCTGGTCGCCGCCCAGCCGCGAGGCGCAGAAGGCGTCCGACACCTCCGACGGGGCCCACCGCACCAGCAGCGACCCCTGCAGCACCAGAGCCATACGCTCCACCACCCGCCGAGCCCTCGCCTCGATGCCGCCCAGGTCGGCCAGCTCCGTCAGCAGGTCCTTGATCGCCGCGTCCAGCCGGTGGTCCGCGCCCCGCGCCGTGCCGACCTCCTGGAGGAACGCGTTCAGCGCCTGCGGCTCCCTCTGCAGCGCACGCAGCGCATCCAGCGCCTGTACATTGCCCGAGCCCTCCCAGATCGAGTTGAGCGGCGACTCACGCAGCAGCCGCGGCATGCCCGACTCCTCCACGTACCCATTGCCGCCCAGGCACTCCAGTGCCTCCGCCACCACCGGCGTGCACCGCTTCGTCACCCAGTACTTGGCCACGGGCACCGCCAGCCGCAGGAAAGCCCGCTCCGCCTCCGTGTCCGCGTCGTAGGCCGCCGCCAACCGGAGCCCGAGCGTCGTCGCCGCCTCCGACTCCAGGGCCAGGTCGGCCAGCACGTTGCGCATCAGCGGCTTGTCGATCAGCAGCCCGCCGAACGCGCTGCGGTACGCGCAGTGGTGGATCGCCTGCGCCACCGCCTGCCGCATCAGCGCCGCGGAGCCGAGCACACAGTCGAGCCGGGTCGCCGCCACCATCCCGATGATGGTGCGCACCCCGCGCCCCTCGTCGCCGACCCGGCGGGCCCACGTCCCCTCGAACTCGACCTCGCTCGAGGCGTTGGACCGGTTGCCCAGCTTGTCCTTCAGCCGCTGGATCCGGAACACGTTGCGCGTGCCGTCCTCCAGCACCCGGGGCACCAGGAAACAGGTCAGCCCACCCGCGGCCTGTGCGAGGACCAGGAAGCCGTCGCTCATCGGCGCGGAGCAGAACCACTTGTGACCGGTCAGGAGGTACGCGCCGTCGTCTGCCAGCGGCTCGGCGCGCGTCGTGTTCGACCGTACGTCGCTGCCGCCCTGCTTCTCCGTCATCCCCATCCCGAACAGGACACCGCCCTTCAGCGCGGCCGGGCGCAGCTCCTCCTCGTACACCGTCGACGTCAGCCGAGGCTCCCACTCGGCGGCGAGCGCCGGGTCGGTCCGCAGCGCGGGCACCGCCGCGTGCGTCATCGACAGCGGGCAGCCGTGGCCGGCCTCCGCCTGCGTCCACACCAGGAAACCGGCCGCCCTGCGGACGTGCCCGCCCGGCCTGCCCCAGGCGCTCACCAGACCCGCAGACACGGCATGGCCCAGCAGCCGGTGCCAGGCCGGATGGAACTCCACCTCGTCGATCCGGTTGCCGTACCGGTCGTAGGCGCGCAGCCGCGGCGGATGCTCGTCGGCCTGCCTGCCCCACTCCTGCGCCTGGACGGAGCCCGCCGTCCGCCCGAGCCCGGAAAGCTCGTCGAACGCCGTGTCGCGGAGCTCGGGCGCCACATGGCGGCCGACCGCCTCCGTGAGGGCGAGGTCCGCGGCGAAGACGTCGTACCCCACCAGGGGCGGAGCCTGGTTGGTCACTGTGTGGGTGCTGGCTGCCATGCCGATACGGTAAGGAGGTGCAGGCAGCAAACGAAACACCCGAGCGGCCTTCGGGCCGGCTCCACCGGGCCCGAGTCCTCTACCGCAACGTCTCGAAGCGGAAGATGGCCTGGCTGCTGCTGAAGGACACCGTCAACTCGTGCATCGAGTACCGCATCCTCGGGCTCGCGGCGGAGGCTGCGTTCTTCACGCTGCTGTCCGTACCGCCGCTGATGCTCGGCCTGATCGGCCTGCTGGGCTACATCGACGACTGGACCAACACCACCACCGTCGCCTCGATCGAGGAGAACATCCTCACCGCCGTGGGCACCGTCCTCTCCGACCGCGGCGTCAACGACATCGCCAAACCGCTGCTGGAGGACGTCACCCAGGGCGGCCGGCCCGACCTCATCTCCATCGGCTTCGCCATCGCCCTGTGGTCCGGGTCGCGAGCCGTCAACGTCTTCATCGACACCATCACCGTCATGTACGGGCTCGACGGGCAGCGCGGCATCGTCGCGACGAGGCTCCTGGCGTTCCTGCTCTACATCATCGCCCTGCTCATCGGGGCCGTCGTGCTCCCGCTCGCCGTGGTCGGCCCCGACCGGGTCGTGGAACTCATGCCCTGGGGCACGGAAGTCGTCCGGGCCCTGTACTGGCCGGTCGTCATCCTGCTCTCCATCGCCTTCCTGACCACGCTGTACCACGTGTCCGTGCCCGTGCGGTCCCCCTGGGTGGAGGACGTGCCGGGCGCGCTCGTGGCGCTCGGCATGTGGGTACTGGGCAGCTTCCTGCTCCGCATCTACCTGACCAGCACGGTCGAGGGCCCCACGATCTACGGCTCGCTCGCGGCGCCGATCGCCTTCCTGCTCTGGATAGGCATCTCCGCCTTCGCCGTCCTCGTCGGCGCGGCGGTCAACGCGGCGATCGACCGCGTCTGGCCGTCGGTCGCCACGGCGGCCGCCCGCGCGGCGAACGAGCGCGCACGGGCGGCCGACGCGGCGCAGCTGCTGGCGAGGGCGCGGGCCGCCGAGATGTACGGGGAAGAGGACCCGGACGACGAGGAGGGCGGCGGGGACATGCCGTCCGAGTTCCCGGAGCGCTGGTCGAAGTTCCTCCCGGTGGACGACGTCCGGGCCCGCCTGCACACGACGCGCGAACAGGGCCGGGGCGGCGCCGGCCCGGAGGGCCGCGACTAGGGCCTCGCGGGCGTGATCTGGGCCGCGCCCCCGGGGCTTGCCCCGGTTCGGGAAAGGGCGGCCCCAAAAGCCCAGGCCGGCGAGAAGCACGGAGTTCGGATCCAGCCGGGCTCGCGGGCCCTGGCAGGCCCCCACAGCCTTCGGCGTGCGAGGTGCCCCCACCTCCGCCTTGCGATCGCGCGCACCGGAACGCCCTGCGGGCGTGGCGGACCCCCACCCTGGTCCGGCCTGATCCGAACGGAAGACCCCAGGTCGTGTCTCAGAGTCAGCGCGTGGCCCCCGGCGGTGTCTGTCTCGAAGTCCGGTGTGACGTGCCGCCCCGTGGGCGCTGCGCGCCCGGGCGGCGCCCCGCTAGCCTCGGGGACATGTACGAGGAGCGGGGGTCCCGGATCGACGGCGCCGTCGTGTGGACGCGCACCGCGGGCCCAAGCGCGTACCCGGTACTGCCCGACGGCTGTATGGACCTGCTCTGGTCCGAGGGGCGGCTGCTCGTCGCCGGGCCCGACACGCATGCCCACGCGCCGGGCGGGAGTGCGGCGTGGGCGGGGGTGAGGTTCGCGCCCGGGGCCGCGCCCGTGTTCTTCGGGCTGCCTGCGCACGAGCTGCGCGACCGGCGGGTGGAGCTCGCCGACCTCTGGGGCGCAGCCGAGTCGCGCAGGCTCGCGGAGCGCATCGGGGAGGCCGCCGACCGCGCGGCCGAGCTGGAGGCCGTCGCGCTGCGGCGGGCGGCCCGGACCGGCCCGCCGGACCCGTTGCTGCAGGCCGTCGTGCGGTACCTGGACGCCGGCGGCACGGTCCGAGGAGCGGCCGACGCGGCCGGGCTCGGGGCCCGGCAGCTGCACCGGCGGGCGTTGCACGCCTTCGGATACGGCCCCAAGACGCTGGCCCGCGTCCTGCGGCTGCAGCGCGCCCTCGCACTGGTGCGGCGAGGTGCTCCGTACGGGGACGCCGCGCTCGCCGCGGGCTGTGCCGACCAGTCGCATCTCGCCAGGGAGATGCGTGCCATGACCGGCCTCACCCTCGGTGCCTACGAGGCGTTGGCGAACAGTGAGACGCCCGTCCCGTCCGGGTCGAGCACGACGGCGTAGCGCTGCCCCCAGACGGCGTCCCAGGGCTTGAGGTGTCCTCGGTATCCGGCTCCGGTCAGCTCTTCGTAGACCGTGTCGACCTCCGCGGGGCTGTCGCAGAGGAACGCCGGTCCCATGCGTTCGCCGCCGGTGGGGGCCGACCAGCTCGGGTCGAAGGAGCGGATGGTCTCCTCGGTGTCCCACAGCAGGCGCAGGCCGCTCGGAAGCGTGGCCTCCGCGTGCGGGGCGGTGTCCGCCTCCGCCGGGATGTCCAGGCCGAGGCGGCGGTAGAAGGCGAGTGAGGCGGCCATGTCGCTGACGACGAGGCCGATGGCGTCGAGTCGTGGAGTCATGAGCTCAACGTAGGACGTGGCGCGGCCGGCCGTCTTGAACGAATCGGACGTCATGCTCTCGTAAGGCGGTGACGCCCCCTTCGGCGCCTGCCGCGGACGACGGCCCCTGGTGGTGGTGTGTACGGGCCGCAGGCGCTCGGGCGCGCCGCGGACCGGTGGCCCGATCCGGTCGTGCTCGAGGTGATGCCGCCGGGTACGGACCGCCTGGAGGTGTGCCGCGGGCTGCGCGAGGTCGCACCCGCCCCGGTGGCCGCCGCGCCGCTCTGAACGCAGCCAACTCGGCGTCTGACACGTGTAGTTGAACCAGCTGCGGCCGTCAGGAGTGAGCCGGTGGGCGGCGGGGCAGTGACACGTCGAGGCGGGGACGACTGATCGAACTGGGGGCCGGCCGCATGGCGCTACAGACACAGTGGGAATTCCTCGACGACCGTGGCCGGCTGGCCGCGGCGCCACGCACACCGTCCCGGTTGGTCGCCTACATCCAGGCGGGTGCCGCGCTGTTCGACCACGGCCTCCGGCCTGAGGGGGTGTTCGGATCCGCCCATGACGGCGCGGGCCCCGATCCCGCCAAGGCCGGGGCGCTGCCGCTCGACGGCGTCGCCTACCTCGGCTCCGGCCCGGGCGTGGAGGCGGACGCGGTGCTCGCCACCGGGGCGGAGCTGCTGGTGGCCGTGACGTACGGGTCCGACCAGATCTACGGCCTGGACCCGGACACGGCCAAGTACGTGGAAGAACGCCTCCCGGTGGTGGTGCTCGACGTCGGGCAGGGGCGTTCGCTCGACGAGATACGCGACCGGTTCGGCGCGCTCGCGCGTTCCCTCGGCGCCGGGCCGCCGGCCGGTGCGGGCCTCGATGCGGCACGGGAGCGACTGGGCGCGGCGGCGGCCGGGGCGGCAGGCGTACGGGTCCTGGCGCTGTCGCCGGCGGGCACCGACAGTGTCCACGTCGCCAGGCCGGACGCGTGGGCGGACCTGAGGGCGCTGTCCGGGTGCGGCGTCGCGATGGCAGCGCCGGAGCCCGGCGCCGGAGCGTCCTGGTCCACGACCGACTGGGCCGCCGCCCGGCGGCTGGCGCCGGATGTCGTACTGACGGACGTCCGGTCCAACGCGTTCCCGGTCGAGCGGCTCGGCGGGGTGGGTGACTGGGAGGCGATCGCGGCAGGGGCGCGGCTCCTGCCGTGGAATCCGGAGATCCCGCCCAGCGCCACAGCCCACGCCCGCTTCCTCGACGCGGTCGCGGAAGCCTTGGAGGCGGCTTCGCCGCCCCGGTAGCTCGCGCACACCTCCTCATGGCGCCCGCCGGTCCGGCGGGCGCCTTTTCCGCGACGACGGATACCCCCAGGGGGTACGTGGTACTCTCGCGTCAGGATACCCCCTACGGGTATCCTCGTTTCCGAGGAGAAGGACGACGTCATGAAGACCACGCTGAAGATCACCGCCTTCGCCGCCGCGCTCGCCGCCTCCTTCGGCGCCGCCTACGGAGTGGGCAGCGCCGTCACGCCCGTCGACCCGGCCCCGGCGCCCGCGGCGCACGCGGCCCATCCACCTGCCGCGAACCCCACGAAGGCGCCGGGTGCGGAGGGCGGCCGCGACGCACCCGCCGGAGGGCTGCAGATCTCCGAGGGCGGGTACACCCTCGACCTCCACACCCCGCGCATCGCCGCGGGCCACGAGAGCGAACTGCGCTTCAGCGTCCGCGACAGCGACGGCCGCCCTCTCGCGGCCTACCGGCGCGAGCACAAAAAGGAGCTGCACCTGATCCTCGCCTCGCGCGATCTGCGCACCTACCGTCATCTGCACCCCACCCGGGCGGCGGACGGCACCTGGAGCGTCAGGTCCGGGCTCCCGGCAGCCGGCAGCTACCGTCTCTTCGCCGACTTCACGCCCGCTGCCGAAGGCGCCAAGAACCTCACTCTTGGCGCCGACCTCGCCGTGTCCGGCAGTTATCGTCCCGCTCCGCTGCCCGCGGCGTCCGGGGTCGCCGAGGTCGACGGCTACACCGTCACCCTCGACGGCGGGCTCCGCCCCGGCGTGGCCGGCGAGCTGAAGCTGAGCGTCTCCAGGGGCGGCCGCCCCGTCACCGACCTCGAGCCGTATCTCGGTGCGTACGGACACCTGGTGGCGCTGCGCGCGGGAGACCTGGCCTACCTCCACGTCCACCCGGGTGGTGCCCCCGGTGACGGAGAGACGCGCCCGGGGCCCGACGTGACGTTCGGCGCCACGGCTCCGAGCGCCGGCGCGTACCGGCTCTTCCTCGACTTCAAGCACGAGGGGGTGGTGCGCACCGCCGCGTTCACGCTCACCACGTCCGGTGCGGCGGACGGCAAGGACAGTGCGACGGACGGGCGCACCGACGGCCACTCGCATCCTTGAGTCGGTGTCCTGTGTCCTTCGGCGTGAGCGTCCCGGATTCCCGTCCGTGTCCACCGGACGACCAACCCCCGCGGTCCGTCCGCACCGGCGGCACCCAGGTTCCGGCGCTCGCCGTCGCCGTGGCGGGGCGGCACATTCTCGGTGGTCGAAATATGCCTTTACGTCAGCTCTCGTACAGTTCCCGCTATTTGTCCTACGGTAGAATTCTTTACCGAGTCATTGCCACGTTCCTGTAGCGCGGCGATGCGATGAGCGGCAGGGAGCGCCGTCGGCGCCCGGCCGCCGGCCGGGAACGGAGGGGGCACGTGATGGCGTACAGCAGCCGTGCCCTGTTTCCCTCCATGTGCCGTCCGTCCCCGTGCTGTTGCCCCGTCGCGCCCTCGCGGCCCGCCCCTCTCATGTCCGCACGGATCGACGCCCGTGCGCGCAACGGCGTTCCCGATCCGGTCCGGACCGGCTGACGACCGAGCCGGTCGGCCGGCGATCGACGGACCCGACCGAACCGATCCACGGGCGGCCGGTGCCGGTGTGCGACACATGATGCAGAATCCCCCTCCGAACGGCCGCCGACGCACCCGTCGACGCCTCAGCCGGAGCAGGACACCCGCGCCCGCACCCGCCACAGACCTCCCTATGGAGCCCCCATGGAACCCACGGCCCACGTCAGCAAGACAGCGCTGCCCGGAGTCGGCACCCGCTACGACCTCAAGACCGACGCCGGTGCGCACCTCTCCGTCGTCGTGCACCAGGACGGGCGCCGCATCCTCGCCTTCCACGACCCCGAGGACGACGACAACTGCAAGGACTCCGCCGCGCTCGCCCCGCACGAGGCGACCGCGCTGTCCAAACTGCTCGTCCCCGACCCCGTCGCCCATCTGCACCAGCACATCGAGATCGACCTCGTGACCGAGCACATCCCGGTCTCCAAACGGTCCCCCTATGCCGGCCGGCTGCTCGCCGACACCCAGGCGCGCACCCGCACCGGCGCGTCGATCGTCGCCGTACTGCGTCGCACCGCCGCCTTCCCCTCGCCCACCCCGGACTTCCGCTTCGCCATCGGCGACACGCTCGTCGTCGTCGGCACGCGCGAAGGCGTCGACGCCGTTGCCGAACTGATCACCGGAGGATAGACACCCGTGCACGACACCACCGCGCTGCTCATCGAACTCGGGGCGATCATCCTCGCCCTGGGCCTGCTCGGCCGGCTCGCCGGACGCATCGGGTTCTCGCCCATCCCGCTCTACCTGCTTGCCGGACTCGCCTTCGGGCACGGCGGCCTGCTGCCGATGAACGCCAGCGAGGAGTTCATCGCGACCGGCGCCGAGATCGGTGTGATCCTCCTGCTGCTCCTCCTCGGGCTCGAGTACAGCGCCTCCGAACTCGTCACCAACCTCAAGACGCAATACCCCTCCGGGATCGTCGACTTCGTCCTCAACGCGCTGCCCGGTGCGGCGGCCGCGCTGATCCTCGGCTGGGGGCCGGTGGCCGCGGTCGCGCTCGCCGGCGTCACCTGGATCTCCTCCTCGGGCGTCATCGCCAAGGTCCTCGGCGACCTCGGGCGGCTCGGTAACCGCGAAACACCCGTCATCCTCGGCGTCCTCGTCATCGAAGACCTCGCCATGGCGGTCTACCTGCCCCTGCTCACCGCGCTGCTCGCCGGCCTGAGCCTTGCGGGCGGCAGCCTGACGCTGCTCATCTCACTCGGCACCGTCAGCATCGTGCTGTACGTCGCGCTGCGCCACGGGCGCCTGATCAGCCGGGCCGTCTCCTCCGACAACCCCGAGATGCTGCTGCTGGTCGTCCTCGGCCTGACGCTCTTCGTCGCCGGCATCGCGCAGGAGCTCCAGGTGTCCGCGGCCGTCGGCGCGTTCCTGGTCGGCATCGCACTCTCCGGCGAGGTCGCGGAGGGCGCGCACAACCTGCTCGCGCCGCTGCGGGACCTGTTCGCCGCGGTGTTCTTCGTCTTCTTCGGTCTGTCGACCGATCCGGCGGACATCCCGCCCGTCATCGTCCCGGCGCTGATCCTCGCCGTCGTCACCGCGCTGACCAAGATCGCCACCGGGTGGTACGCAACCCGCCGCGCGGGCATCGGAGTCCGCGGGCGCCTCCGGGCGGGCGGCACGCTCGTCGCCCGGGGCGAGTTCTCCATCGTCATCGCGGGCCTCGCGGTCGGAGTCGAGCCCCGTATCGGGCCGCTTGCCACGGCATACGTCCTGATCCTGGTCATCATCGGGCCGCTGACGGCACGTTGGACGGAGCCGATCGGGCGCCGCTTCCTGCGGACGCCGCCTCCGTCGGGCAAGCCCACTTCGGCGCCGCCCGCGCCGACGGCGCCCGAGTCGACGTCGACTGCGGCGACTGCGAGCTGACGACGCGGAGGTCCGGGCCCGAAGCCGACGGTGCGTCACTTAGCCGCCGTTGCCCGCGTACCGGACCCGGCCCGAGTGGGTGATCCGGGCCGCCGCCCTCTCGAGGACCCCGTTTTGGATCATCCGCGGTTCGTCAATACGATCCGCGGATGATCATAAGAAAACGGCCCGCGGCCCGGGCCTGCGCCCTGCTCGCAGTCCTGGTCGCCGGGCTGTTCCCGGCAGGGGTGGCCGCCGCCGACGAACCGGTGGCGAAGGAATCCCCCAAGGTCGAGCTCGTGCTCGACGTCAGCGGCTCCATGCGGGCCCGCGACATCGACGGCAGGAGCCGGATGGCCGCCGCCAAGCAGGCGTTCAACGAGGTACTGGACGCCGTCCCGCAAGAGGTGCAGCTCGGGATCCGTACCCTCGGCGCCGACTACGCCGGTGACGACCGCAAGCGCGGCTGCAAGGACACCCGGCAGCTCTACCCCGTGGGACCGCTCGACCGGACGGAGGCGAAGACCGCCGTCGCCACCCTCGCGCCCACCGGCTGGACGCCGATCGGTCCCGCGTTGCTGGGAGCGGCGGACGACCTGGAGGGCGGGGAGGCCACCCGGCGGATCGTGCTCATCACCGACGGCGAGGACACCTGCGCACCGCTCGACCCGTGCGAGGTCGCACGGGAGATCGCGGCGAAGGGCATCCACCTCGTCATCGACACCCTGGGCCTCGTGCCCGATGCCAAGACCCGCGCCCAGCTCCGCTGTATCGCTGAGGCCACCGGCGGAACGTACACGTCCGTGCAGCACACGGACGAACTCTCCGACCGTGTGAGCCAGTTGGTGGACCGCGCGGCCGACCCGGTCGTCACTCCGGTGGCGACGGAGGGCGCCGCGCGGTGCGCCGACGCGCCCCTGCTCGCCCCCGGCCTCTACACGGACCGCGAGACGTTCGGCGAGCACCGCTGGTACCGCGTGGACGTGCTGCCCGGCCAGGAGCTCCGCGCCTCCGTGAGCATCGGCGCCGACCGGGCGGTGAACAGGGACTACGGTGTGCTGCTGCGTGCCGTCACCGTGCACGGCCGTGAGATCGTCCGCGGCTCGGAGGCCGGAGACGGCCGTACCGATCTCGTCTCGACCGGTCTGCGATATCCGAAGCCGGAGCTCGACGACGCCGACGACGTCGACCTGAAGCCCGCGGCGGAAACGGTCTGCCTGCAGGTGAGCAACTCCTTCTCCGCGCCCCCGGCCGTGAAGACCGAGCCCGGCCTGCCCGTCGAGCTCACCGTCGACGTGGTCGACGGTCCCGCCGAGGCCTCGGACGTGGCCTCCTTCGGCCTCGGTCGCGGCTGGTGGCTGCTGGGCGCCCTCGTCCTCACCGGTTTCGTGGCCGGGCTCCTGTGGGGCTGGGTCTCGCGCTGGCGCATCGCCGTCTGGAGGACCAACTGATGGGTATCGCACGCATGCTGACGGCCGGCGCGCTGGCCGCCGCCGCGCTGCTCGCCCCCGCGGGCGCGGCCCTGGCGGACGACTCCCCGAGTCCGAGTCCGAGCGCGACCGGGACGGAGGCAGGGCCCACCGAGGCCGGCACCACCTTCCGTACGGCCACCCCGATCGAGCAGGAACAGAAGGCCACCGCGAACGCTTCCAGCGGTGACTACCTGTACTGGGTGTTCCCCGCCGACGCCGAGCAGCGGCCCACCGTCAGGGCCCGGGTCACGCTGCCTGACGCGGCGGAGCGGCACGGCGCCTCGACCTGGCGGATCGACGTGTACGACGGACTGCGCCGCCGCCAGGCCTGCATGTACGGCATGCAGGCCCGCACGGCGGCCAAGGACGCCCCGGACGTGGAACTGACCTGCGTTCTGCGGACGGTGCGGTCGCTCGCGGAGCCGTGGGCCGACGACCCGCTGCCCGGCAGCTATTACGTACGCCTGACCGTGACCGGCCTCCCCGAGGAGGATCTCGGACTGCCGGTCCGTGCCGAGGTCGAGGCGGTCTCGAAGGACGCCGGCGGTGGGTACGCGGTCGACGGCGCGCTCGCCGAGCCGCTGGTGCCCGGTGTGTCCGCCGACGGCAGGCGGAACGAGGAGGAGGCCCGGCTCGACTGGTCCTCCGGCCGGTGGTCGGACCGCTGGGCCTGGACCGCCTCGGGCGGCCTGCTCGCTGCGCTGGCCGGAGTCGCGGGATACGGTCTGACCCGGGGCTCCGGCCGCCCCTCACGGGTGCCGCCGGGGGCGTGAACCCCGGCCCGGTGAGCGGGCCCTGAACCCCGGCCCGGAGGGCGGGCCCTGAACCCCGGCACGAAGAGCGGCCTCACGCCGTGCGGCCGCTCTTCGTGCCCCGCGCATCAGAACGCGAAGACCGTGCCGCTGGCGGTGTTCTTGACGCAAGCGTTGCCGAAGGTGTGCACGTAGGCGACGCGCTTGCCGTTCCACACGCCGTCGGCGGTCACGGTCACCGGGTCCCACTGCTTGGTACAGGCGACGCCGGGGTCACGCGTGGTGATGGCGTCGAAGCGGCCCTCGTTGGCGCGCAGTTCGGCGCAGGCCGCCTTCGGCGCGGGGTGCGTGCCGGTGGCCGTCGGAGTGCAGTTGAGTGTCACCGCGCGCAGCACCGCCCCGTCCACGGCGTTGTCCCCGGCCGTGACGGTGAACACGAGGGCCGAGGGGGCGTACAGGCTCTCCGTGCCGGGCTGTGCCGCGCCCGCGCTGCCCACCGCGGGCGCCGCGACGAGAGCCAGCGTGGTGGTGGTCGCGAGCGCGAGTCCTCTGGCGATGTACCGCATTTCGAACACTCCTGTGGGTTGTTGTTTCGGAAATCGGACGGGAGTCTGACTGAACCGGGTGAAGAACGCACAGCCGTACGTCCCCTTTCGGTCACGCCATGTGATGCCTTGAGGGCAGGCGGTGACCGGGTTCTGGCTGCTGACCAGCGGTTCAGTAGCTCGCCGAATCGGCTGAAGAAAGACGTTCAGGGTGGTTGAGCTATTGATTTTTAGGCATAGGGATACTTGAACCATTGATTGAAAGGATGTCTGGCGTTCACGCCTGCGTCGTGCAGCGTTGGACGGTTGGCCGGGGTCGGGGTTCACTGGGCTGAAGAGCCCGGAGGTGCCGATGGAACCGGTGGAAGCACTGGAACGTGTCGCATTTCTCCTGGAACGCTCGCTCGCGGAGAGCTACCGCGTACGGGCCTTCCGGACCGCAGCCGCGGCGCTCGACGGCCTCGGGGCGCAGGAGATCTCCGACCGCGCCGCGGCCGGAACCCTTGTCAAGATCAAGGGCATCGGCCCCAAGACCGCCAAGGTCGTCGAGGAGGCCCTCGCCGGGGGAACACCTGCCTATCTGCAACGGCTGGAGGAGGAGGCGGGCGCGCCGCTCGCCGACGGCGGCGCCGACCTCCGCGCCGCACTGCGCGGCGACTGCCACATGCACTCCGACTGGTCGGACGGCGGCAGCCCCATCGACGAAATGGGCCGCGCCGCCGCCGCGATCGGGCACGACTGGGCCGTCCTCACCGACCACTCACCCACCCTCACGGTCGCAAAAGGCCTCAGCGCGGAACGGCTGCTCGCCCAGCTCGAGATCGTGGAACGTCTGAACGATGCATGGCAGCCCTTCCGGCTTCTCACCGGCATCGAGTGCGACATCCTCCCCGACGGCAGCCTCGACCAGGAGCCGGAACTACTGGAACGGCTCGACGTCGTCGTCGCCTCCGTCCACTCCAAGCTGCGCATGGACTCCGACACGATGACCCGGCGGATGCTCCGGGCCGTCGAGAATCCGCTCACCGACGTCCTCGGCCACTGCACCGGCCGGCTCGTCACCGGCGGCCGGGGCACCCGGCCCGAGTCCCAGTTCGACGCCGACCGGGTGTTCGCCGCCTGCGCTGAGCACGGCACCGCCGTGGAGATCAACAGCCGCCCGGAGAGGCGGGACCCGCCCCGCAGGCTACTGCGCCGCGCTGTCGACGCGGGCGTCCTGTTCGCCGTCGACACCGACGCGCACGCACCGGGGCAGCTCGACTGGCAGATCATCGGCTGCGCACGCGCCGAGGAGTGCGGGGTGCCCGAGGAGCGGGTCGTGAACACCTGGTCCGCGGACGAGCTCCTCGAATGGACCCGCACCCGGCGGCGACCCAAAGGCTGAACCCGAAGCCGGCTGAGCTTTGAGGCCGAACCGGCACGCCGGGCCGGACCGGTGTATGGGCATGCCTCGGGCCGCACGGGGCAACCGATGAGCGGGGTGCTCCGCCCCGCACGCCGAAAGCAGAGGGGGATGCCCCGGATGTCTTCCAAGCTGACCAGCATCGTCCGTGAACTGCGGCGGCACGGAACCGCACGTCGCCGGCCGGCCGTGGACTCCCGTCTCGGCAGAGGTCCGCACGGCGTTTCCGCCGTGGCCGTCGTCCGTGGGCTCGTCCGGACACTCCGCACCAGGGCGGGCTCGGGCGGCCGGTGACCGCGGGCGCGGTGGGAACACCGGCGGCGGCTCCCCGGGGCGAGCGGATCCATACCGGTATCCGCCGGCAGCAATGCCGGCTTCTTTCTCGCCGCATTTACGGTTTGCGTCGCGGCAGTGCGGGCAACGGCGAGTCAGGACGACCGTGAAAGGTGATTTCCATGAGCGGTAGCGAAAAGGCGCGTGCCAAGGCAGAAAAGGCGCGGGGCAAGGTGAAGGAAGGCGCAGGGCGCGCCATGGACGACGAAAGTCTGACCGCCGAAGGGCGCACGGAGCAGGCGCAGGGTGATATGCGCGATGCCAAGGAGAAGGCCAAAGGCGGGGCGCGTAAGGTGAAGGACGCCTTCAAGCGCTGACGCGCCGCGCCAAACCGTGCCGCCGACCACTTCCGAGTGGTGGGCGGCACTTTTGTGCGCGGCGCTTTTACCCGGGAATTTCCCCGAGAAACAAGTAGTGTCGCGAGCATGTCGATCGAGGTGCGGGGCACACGGAGTTTCGGAGGTGATGAGAAATGATTCCCCTGCTTCTCGTCCTGTTGCTGGCTCTGATTCTTTTCGGTGCCGGATTTGCGCTCAAGGCTCTCTGGTGGATCGCCGTCATCGTGCTTGTCGTGTGGCTGCTGGGATTCGTGATCCGGCCCGCGGCCACGGGCGGCCGTCGAGGCCGCTGGTACCGCTGGTAGGGGTCCGGCCCCGACCAGGCGGCCCCCGGCCCCTGCTGAGCGACAACCGACCGGCACCATCCACAGTTGAGAGGAACACATGGACCCGAATCTCTGGGCCTACACCCCCGCTTCCGGCCGCGCGACCGAGGCCAGTCTGGTCGGCTTCAGGGTCGAGGCGAGCGACGGCAGCATCGGCAAGGTGGACAAGCACTCCGACGGGGTGGGCTCCGCGCACATCGTCGTCGACACCGGCCCGTGGATCTTCGGCAAGCATGTCCTGCTGCCCGCCGGCATCGTTTCGAGCGTCGACATCGCGGCGGAGACCGTCCATGTCTCCCGCACCAGGGAAGAGATCAAGAACGCGCCCGAGTTCCACAAGGACGCACACGCCGACGACCCGGCATACCGGGACAGGCTCGGCGGCTACTACGGTGGTTTCATGGGCTGAGAGAGCACCCCGGGGCGGGGGCGGACCGGGAGACGTTCCGGGTGCCCATGGTGGAGGCGCCGCCGCCGATGTCGGAGCCGTCGCCGACGACGACGCCGGCGGAGATGCGGCCCTCGACCATCGAGGTGC
>NZ_JBEXRZ010000090.1:0-27968 GCF_040613325.1 Streptomyces sp. NPDC006283
GTATCCGCCGGGCCCCTGCCCGGCGGATACGGCCTGTGTCGCGCGACGGCCCCCGTCCCCACGGTGTCGTCGCGTCGTCCGGGGGCGCTCTTCCCGCGGCGCGCAGCGCCGGTGGACCCCCGGAGGATCAGACGCGGACCAGCTCACGCTCCTCGTCCGGGTCGGCGGAGGCGCCGAGCTCCTTGTGCAGCTTCTCGCCCTCCACGTCGACGTTGGGCAGCGCCCGGTCGAGCCAGCGCGGCAGCCACCAGGCCTTGTGGCCCAGCAGGGCCAGCACCGCGGGGACGATCGCCATACGGACCACGAAGGCGTCGAAGAAGACGGCGATCGCGAGACCGAAACCGATCATCTTGACCATCTGCTCGCTCGAACCGATGAAGCCGGAGAAGACGGCGATCATGATGACGGCAGCGGCGGTGACCACACGGGCCCCGTGACGGAAGCCGGTGACGATCGCCTCGCCCGGCCGTTCGCCGTGGACGTACGCCTCCCGCATGCGCGTGACCAGGAAGACCTCGTAGTCCATGGCCAGACCGAAGACCACGCCGACCATGAAGATCGGCATCATCGACATGATCGGACCGGTCTGCTCCACGCCGAACAGCGAACCGAGCCAGCCCCACTGGAAGACGGCCACGACCGCGCCGAGCGCCGCGACGACCGAGAGCAAGAAGCCGAGGGCGGCCTTGAGGGGCACGAGCACCGAGCGGAAGACGACCATCAGCAGCAGGAAGGCGAGGCCCACGACAAGCGCCAGATAGGGCAGCAGCGCGTCGTTCATCTTCTGCGAGAAGTCGATGTTCATCGCGGTCGCGCCGGTGACCAGGACCTCGTCGCCGGTCTTGTCGCGGATGTCGTGGACCAGCTCCTCGGTCGCCGCAGAGGACGGCCGGTCCTTCGGGATGACGGTGATCACCGCGGTGTCACCGGCCTTGTTGAAGGCCGGCGGGGGGACGGGGAGGGCGCCGTCGAGACCCTCGACGGTCGCGACCGTACGGTCCGCGGCCGCCTTGCCCCCGTCGACCACGACCATCAGCGGGCCGTTGAAACCGGGACCGAAGCCGTCCGACAGCAGGTCGTACGCCTTGCGCTGCGTCGTACTGGCGGGCTGGGAGCCGTCGTCGGGAAGGCCCATCTCCAGCGAGGCGGCCGGCACGGCGATCGCGCCGAGGCCCACGACGCCCGCGAGCAGCACCGCGACCGGGCGGCGCAGCACGAAACGGGCCCAGCGGGTTCCCGCGTTCGGCTTGTCGGAGACCGGCTTGCCCTTGCGGACCTTGCGGCCGAGGACGCGCTTGCCCGCGAAGCCGAGGAGTGCCGGTATGAGGGTGAGCGCGATCAGAACGGCGATGACGACCGTGCCCGCCGCGGCGAAGCCCATCTTGGTGAGCATCGGAATGTTGACGACGGCGAGCCCGACGAGGGCGATGACGACGGTCAGACCGGCGAAGACCACCGCGGAGCCGGCGGTGCCGACGGCCCGGCCGGCCGCGTCCTCGCGCTCCCGGCCCTCCGCGAGCTCCGCGCGGTAGCGGGAGACGATGAAGAGCGCATAGTCGATGCCGACCGCGAGACCGATCATCGTCGCGAGCGTCGCCGTGGTGGAGCCGAGGTCGAGGACGTTCGCCAGCGCGGTGATCGTGGAGATGCCGATACCGACACCGATGATCGCCGTGAGCAGCGGCAGTCCGGCGGCCACCATCGAACCGAAGGTGATCACCAGGACGATGCCGGCGACGACGACTCCGATGATCTCGCCCGCACCGGTCTCCGGGACCGCCTGCAGCGCGTCACCGCCGATCTCCACCGTGAGACCCGCTTCGCGTGCCTCGGTGCCGGTCTCCTCGAGCGCCTCACGGGTCGCCTCGGTCAGCTCCATCGAGTTGACCTTGTAGGTGACCGACACGTAGGCCGTGGAGCCGTTCGCCGAGATGGCCTTCGTCGTGTACGGGTCGTGGACGGTGGCGATCTGCGGGGAGCCGGCCTTCAGCTCGGAGACGGCCTTGTCCACCTCCGCCTTGGGGCCCGCGTCGGTCATCTTCCCGCCCTCGGGGGCCTTGAAGACGACCCGGGCGGTGGCGCCGTCGGCGCTGCCGCCGGGGAAGCGCTCCTCGAGCAGGTCGAAGGCCTTCTGGGCCTCCGTCCCCGGGATGGAGAAGGAAGACGACGTGGCGGTCGACGCAGTGGCCGCGCCGAACCCGGCGACGGCGAGCAGCGCCACCCACAGCAGGGCGACGAGACGGCGGCGCCGGAAGGCGGACCGTCCTAGCTTGTAGAGAAACGTGGCCACGAGGGCTACTCCCGTGAATGAGGGTGAACAGGGCAAGGGGAGCCGGCCCGACGACGAGAGCGGCGCGCGTCAGGTGCTGTGCGGTGGTGCGGCGGGGAGAGGTGTGCCGTGACCCGGGGAGGTCAGACGCCCAGGGCGGGGAGGACCACGGCGTCGAGATAGTGGGTGAGGAAGGCTTGGTCGGGTGTGCGGTCCTCGATCAGCTGCCGGGCGACGACCGCGCCGACCAGCATGTGCGGCACGTACCCCAGCGCGGGGTTGTCCGCCCTGACCTCGCCCCGGTCCACGGCCCGTCGGAGCACTGTGTCGAGTCCGGTGATCTCGGGCTCGATCAGCAGCTCCCGCAGGGCCTCGTGCAGATCGGGGTGGGCGTGTACGGCCTGGGCCAGGCCCCGCATCAGCGCGGAGTCCTTCTCCATCTGGCAGTTGTCCGTGCGCCCGATCATGGTGTGGAAGTCGCCGCGGAGGCTTCCGGTGTCGATGTCACCGACATGCACCGGCTTGTTGTTCCTCAGCGCCGTGGCGACCAGCTCGGGCTTGCTCCGCCACTGGCGGTAGAGCGTCGCCTTGCTGGACCGCGTGCGGTTCGCCACGGCGTCCATGGTCAGGGCGTCGTAGCCGACCTCGCGCAGCAGGTCGAGCACTGCTTCGTACAGCTCTGCCTCGCGCTCGGGGGTGAGCCGGCTGCGTGTCATGTCGGCCTCCCGTCGCAGACGAACGAAACTGTTTCGTACACATGGACCATACCCCGCGCCGCCAACGAAACGAAACCGTTTCGCTTGTGGCCTCGGTCACGAACACCGGTCCGGACCGGTCGCCGACACCGGCCACGGCCCCAGGGCGGCCCGTACACAAGATCGGCCCCGATTCACCCCCGCCCACGAGTTGCCGCGCCCCTGCCACGCGGAAAGCATTGGAAGGTGAGCGACGACGTGGCGTATCTCCGGTTCCCGCACCTGCACGACGACTTGCTGTGCTTCGCCGCCGAGGACGACCTGTGGGTCGCGCCCCTGGCGCCGGCAGGGCACCCGCCCGGCCGGGCCTGGCGGATCACCGTCGACCGCACCAGAGTCGGCCACCCGCGCTTCTCGCCCGACGGGCAGCACATCGCGTACACGAACTGGCGCAGTCTCGACCCCGAGATCCATCTCGCCCCCGTCGACGGCGGCCCGGCGCGCAGGCTCAGCTACTGGGGCTCCACCGACACCCGGGTCTGCGGCTGGACCCCCGACGGCCAGATCCTCGCCGTCTCCTCGCACGGCCAGCCGTTCTCCTACTTCTCCTGGGCCTACAGCGTCCCGACCGACGGCTCCCCCGGCGGCAGGCTCCCCTGGGGGCCGGTCTCCGACATCGCCGTCACCGACGAGTCGGAGGGCCCCTCCCAGGCCGGCGGCACCGGGTGCGAGCGCCGGACGCTGCTGCTCACCGGCAAGCCGCCCCACGAACCGGCTTCCTGGAAGCGCTACCGCGGCGGGGCGACGGGACGGCTCTGGCTGCACGGCGAGCAGCTGCTGCCCGACCTGGACGGACACCTGGACTGCCCGATGTTCATCCGCGGCGACGGCTCCGCGCGGTGGTCGGAGGACGACGGACGGATCGCGTTCCTCTCCGACCACGAAGGCGTCGGCAATCTCTACTCCTGCCGGCCCGACGGAACGGGTCTGCTGCGCCACACCGACCACGACGCCTTCTACGCCCGGCATGCCTCGAGCGACGGCCGCCGGGTCGTCTACCAGTGCGCGGGCGACCTGTGGATCGTCGACGACCTGTTCTCGCCGGACTCCCGGCCGCGGAAGCTGGAGGTACGCCTCGGCGGGCCGCGCGCGGGACGCCGCACCTACCAGGTCCCGGCGGCCAACCACGTGGACGCGATCTCCGTCGACGAGACAGGCCGGGCCAGCGCCGTCAACGTACGCGGCAGCCTCTACTGGCTCACCCACCGCGACGGGCCCGCCCGCACGATCGCGGACACCCCCGGCGTGAGGGTCCGGCTGCCGGAGATGCTCGGCAGCGGCGGCCAGGTCGCCTACGTCACCGACGCCGAGGGCGAGGACGCCGTCGAGATCGCATACCTGCCGCGGGCGTCCGGCGACCGCGCACCGCGCCGGCTCGCCTCGGGAGAACTGGGGCGCGTACTGGAGCTGATCTCCGACAGCGACGGCGAGCGGATCGCGATCGCCGCGCACGACGGCCGGCTGCTCCTCCTCGACACCGCGGACGAATCCACCGGCGAAGTGGCGGAGCTGGTCCGCTCCGCCAACGGTCCCGTACGGGACCTGGCCTTCTCACCCGACGGGAACTGGCTGACCTGGTCCCATCCCGGCATCGGCCGGTCGCTGCGCCAGATCAAGATGGCCCGGATCGCCGACCGCACGATCGTCGACGTCACCAACGGGCGCTTCGAGGACGAGAACCCCGTCTTCACGCGCGACGGGCGGTATCTCGCCTTCCTCTCGTGGCGCGGATTCGACCCCGTCTACGACGTGCACACCGGCGACCTGTCCTTCCCGCTGGGCTGCCGCCCCTACCTGGTGCCGCTGTCCTCCGCGACGCCCTCGCCGTTCGCGCTCACGCCGGAGGGCCGGCCGGCCGCCGGCGGCCTCGACCCGCTGGAGGAATCGCCGGACAGCATGGTCCTCGTCGAGACCGAGGGCCTGGAGAACCGGGTGACACCTTTCCCGGTCGCCGCCTCCAAGTACTCGGCGCTGCACCCGGTGGCCGGTGGCGGACTCGTCTGGCTGCGCTGGCCCATCTCGGGCGCGCTGGGCGAGACGTTCGTCAACCCGGCCGACACCTCCGGCAGGCCCACGCTGGAGCACTTCGACATCTCCAAGGCGCGCAGGACCGAACTCGTCGACCACCTCGACAACTTCGCGGTGAGCGGCGACGGCAGCCGCCTGGTCGTCGTCGACGAAGGCGACCTGCGTGCCGTACCGGCCACCGAGTCCGGCGACGGCGACTCGACCGTCTACCTCGACCTCCGCCGCATCCTGCACGAGGTGGACCCGGCATCCGAATGGCGACAGGCCTACGAGGAGGCGGGCCGTATCGTCCGCGCGTACTTCTGGGAACCCGACATGTGCGGCATCGACTGGGGCGGGGTGCTGGATCAGTACCGCCCGCTGGTCGAACGGGTCGCCTCTCCCGACGAGTTCGCCGATCTGCTGCGCGAAGTCCTCGGCGAGCTGGGCACATCCCACGCGTACGTCACCGCGGCGCGCCGCAACGAAGGACCGGCTCACTACCAGCGCGCCATGGGCCTGCTCGGTGCGAACCTGGTGTGCCGGGAAGGGAAATGGGTGGTCAACCGGATCCTTCCCGGTGACTCCTCCGACTCCAAGGCCCGCTCCCCGCTCGCCGGCACCGGCATCAGGGACGGCGCGGTCCTCACCCACGTCGACGGACGCCCGGTGGACCCGCTGGCGGGGCCGTTCCCGATGCTCGCCGCGGCGGGCGGTACGACCGTCGAGCTGACGTTCCTCCCCGCGGAGGGCGAGGCCCGCCCCCGCCGGGTCGCGATCGTCCCCCTGATCGACGAGCGGCCGCTGCGCTACCAGGACTGGGTCGCCAAGCGGCGGGCCGTGGTGCGGGAGGCGAGCGACGGCAAGTGCGGCTATCTGCACATCCCCGACATGGGCGGCTCCGGCTGGGCGCAGTTCAACCGTGATCTGCGCATGGAGGTCTCGCGCCCGGCACTCATCGTGGACGTGCGCGGCAACGCGGGCGGCCACATCAGCGAGCTTGTCATCGAGAAGCTCACCCGCAAGATCCTCGGCTGGGACCTCACCCGCGACGCACAGCCGGTCTCGTACACTTCCAACGCGCCGCGCGGACCGGTCGTCGCGATCGCCGACGAGGCGACGTCGTCGGACGGGGACATGATCACGGCGGCGTTCAAACTGCTCGGTCTCGGCCCGGTGGTCGGCACGCGTACGTGGGGCGGCGTCGTCGGCATGACCGGGCGGCACCGGCTCGGCGACGGCACGGTGATCACGGTCCCGATGAACGCGGCCTGGTTCGACGCGTACGGCTGGTCGATCGAGAACCACGGCGTGGAACCCGACCTGGACGCGCTGCGTACGCCGCTGGACTGGGCGGAGGGACGCCACGTGGGTCTCGACGACGCCATCGAACTGGCCCTGGACCTGCTGAAGTCGGCACCGGCGGCGCTACCCCCGGACTACTCGAAGGCTCCCGACCTCCGTCGGCCGCCCCTTCCGCCGCGCTGACGGTTCCTCAGGGCCCTGAGACCGTCCGCGGGGGCCGGGACCCACGGCGCTCGGGGACCGCTCAGGCGGACGGTGGTCTGCGCAGCCGGCGGTCCATCGCCATGGAGAGCTCCGCGTCCACCACGCTCTTCGCGAGCGGGCGGAGCTTCTCCAGCCGGTCGTCGGCACTGTGTTCCGTCAGCATGCCGACGAAGATCTCGGCCAGGGCGTCCGCGTGGGTACGGACCCGGCGGCCCGCCTCCAACACCGCCGCCAACGGCACCCCTTCCCGTACCAGCGCGGCCGAGACGTCCAGCAGCCGGCGGCTGATGTGGACGATCTCCTCGCCGTCGGTCGCCAGATAGCCGAGTTCGAGCGCGGTGGCGAGGTTCTCGGGAGTGACCTCGCCCTCGAAGTAGTCGGCGAGCACCTCCGGCGAGAGCCGCACCGGCGTCTCCTCCGTCGGTTCGCCGAGGCCCAGCACCTCGCCGACATCCCGTCCGCTCTCGAAGGCGGTGGCGAGGTCGGCGATGCCGTTGAGGGTGTGGCCGCGCTCCAGCAGGGCGGCGATCGTACGCAGCCTGGCCAGGTGGTGTTCGCTGTACCAGGCGATCCTGCCCTCGCGGCGGGGTGGCGGTATCAGCCCGCGCTCGCGGTAGAAGCGCAGGGTGCGCACCGTGATCCCGGCCTTCTCGGCCAATTCCTCCATGCGGTACTCGCGCGCTTTCATCACACCGGAAGCCTATGTTGTACCACCGGTAACTTGTCGGGTCGTACCCCTACCGCCGGGTAGCGAGCTGCTCTACCCTCCCAACCATGCCAGTGATTGCTGGCAACATTTCTGCGTTCGGTTCGGGACGTTCGGATGTTCAGTGGGAGGCGCGGCATGGGCCAGCAGCACGAGCATGTACGAGTGGCGGTGATCGGATCCGGATTCGGCGGCCTCGGAGCTGCCGTCCGGCTGCGCCGCGAGGGGATCACCGACTTCGTCGTCCTGGAGCGCGCGGACTCGGTCGGCGGCACCTGGCGGGACAACAGCTACCCGGGATGCGCCTGCGACGTACCGTCGCACCTCTACTCGTTCTCCTTCGCGCCCAACCCCGACTGGCCCCGCACCTTCTCCGGCCAGGAGCACATCCGGGCCTACCTCGAGCACGTCGCCGACACGTTCCGGCTCCGCTCCCATCTGCGCTTCAACCACGAAGTGCTGATGATGCGCTGGGACACCGACAAGCTGCGCTGGGAGATCGAGACGTCGCAGGGCACACTCACCGCCGACGTCGTCGTCTCCGCGACCGGACCGCTGTCCGACCCGAAGATGCCCGACATCCCCGGGCTCGCCGACTTCCCCGGCAAGGTCTTCCACTCCGCGCGCTGGGACCACGACTACGACCTCCGCGGCAAGCGCGTCGCGATGATCGGCACCGGTGCGTCCGCGATCCAGATCGTGCCCTCGATCCAGCCGGAGGTCGGCAGGCTCACCCTGTTCCAGCGCACGCCGCCGTGGGTCATGCCGCGCATGGACCGCAGGATCTCCGGCCCCGAACGCTGGGTGCACCGGCAGCTGCCGTTCACCGGCGCCGCACGGCGCGGACTGCTGTGGGGCATCCGGGAGCTGCAGGTCCAGGCGTTCACCAAGCGCCCCGACGAACTCGGCCTGATCGAGCGGCTCGCCAAGGCCAACATGGCCAAGTCGATCAAGGACCCGGCGCTGCGGGCCAAGCTCACGCCCTCGTACCGCATCGGCTGCAAGCGCATCCTGCTCTCCAGCACGTACTACCCGGCGCTCGCCCAGCCGAATGTGGATGTCGTCGCCTCGGGTCTGACCGAGGTGCGCGGCTCGACAGTCGTCGCAGCGGACGGCACGGAGACCGAGGTCGACGCGATCGTCCTCGGCACGGGATTCCATGTCACCGACATGCCGATCGCCGAGCGGGTGGTCGGAGCGGAAGGGATCACGCTGGCGGAGGCGTGGAAGGACGGCATGGAGTCGCTGCGCGGCGCGACCGCGGCCGGCTTCCCCAACTGGATGACGATCATCGGACCCAACACCGGGCTCGGCAACTCCTCGATGATCCTGATGATCGAGTCCCAGCTGAACTACATGGCCGACTACATGCGGCAGTTGAACCTGCTCGGCGAAGGCTCCGCTCTGGCGGCCCGGCCCTCGTCGGTCCACGCGTGGAACCGCCGCGTGCAGGAGCGGATGAAGCGGACCGTGTGGAACACCGGCGGCTGCACCAGCTGGTACATGGACGCAAGCGGCCGCAACACCACCATCTGGCCGGGCACGACGACCGAGTTCCGCCGCGCGACGCGGCACGTGGACCTCGCCGAGTACGAGGTGGTCCGGGCCGGCCGTACGCAGCAGGAGCCCGCCGCCGGCGGCACGAAGGCAGCGAAGACCCCGAAGAGCGCCCAGGCCACTCAGACTGTCTCGACCACCAAGAACCCGGAGGCCGTCGCATGAGCCGGCTGCTGCACCGCGCCGACGCCCCGCGCGTCGCCGACCGCGAACTGACCGCCGTCTCCGCCGACGGGGCGCGCATCCATGTAGAGGTGCACGGCCCCGACGGGGGCACCTCCCAGGCTGCCGGAGGCTCTGGGGGAGCCCCCACGGTCGTGTTCGCCCACGGCTGGACCTGCTCCACCCTCTTCTGGGCCGCACAGATACGGGACCTCGCCGCCGACCACCGCGTCGTCGTCTACGACCAGCGTGGCCACGGCCGTACACCGGCGGGGGCGGTCGGCACCGAGCAGCTCGCCGACGACCTGGAGGCCGTGCTCGAAGCGGTACTGGAGCCGGGCGAGAAGGCCGTGCTCGCCGGGCACTCCATGGGCGGCATGACGCTGATGGCCGCGTCCGGCCGGCCCGCCTTCCGGGACCACGCGGCCGCCGTCCTGCTGTGCAGCACGGGCAGCGCCCGCCTGGTCGACGAGTCGCTCGTCCTGCCGATGCGGCCGGGGCGGCTCCGCACCAGGCTCACGCACCTGATCCTCGGCGCCCGCGCCCCGCTCGGTCCGGTGACACCCGTCTCCCGGCGCATCCTCAAGTACGCGACCATGGGCCCCGGTTCCGCGCCGGAGCGGGTCGACGCGTGCGCCCGGATCGTCCACGCCTGCCCGCGCACCGTGCGCGTGGCGTGGTCGCGCGTCCTCGGTGAACTGGACCTGGACAAGGGTGTGCGCGCGCTGGACGTGCCCGCGATCGTGATCGCCGGCACCGCCGACCGGCTCACGCCGGCCGTGCACGCCAAGCGGCTGGCCGCCGAACTGCCCGAGTGCCTCGAGCTCGTGGAGCTCGCGGGGGTCGGGCACATGAGCCCGGTGGAGGCCCCCGAGGCCGTCACCGGCAAGATCCGTGAACTGGTCGACACGTACCTGAACGCCAAGGAGGAGGCCGCATGAGCAGGGTGAGCCTGGAGGGACAGGTCGCTGTCGTCACGGGCGCGGCGCGCGGCGTCGGCGAACTGCTGGCCCGCAAACTGTCCGCGCGGGGCGCGAAGGTGGCGCTGGTCGGCCTCGAGCCCGACGAACTGAAGAAGGTCGCGGCGCGGCTCCACACCGAATGCGACCACTGGCATGCGGACGTCACCGACCACGAGGCGATGGCCCGGGTCGCGCAGGAGGTCAAGGAGCGCTTCGGCAAGGTCGACATCGTCGTCGCCAACGCGGGCGTGGCGTCCGGCGGGCCGTTCCTGCACTCGGATCCGGTCGCCTGGCGGAGGGTTGTCGAGGTCAACCTGATCGGCAGCGCGGTGACGGGCCGGGCGTTCCTGCCCGTACTCCTCGAGAGCCGTGGGTACTTCCTGCAGATCGCGTCCCTCGCCGCGATCACTCCGGCGCCGCTGATGTCGGCGTACTGCGCGTCGAAGTCGGGCGTGGAGGCGTTCGCGCACAGCCTGCGCGCCGAAGTCGGCTACCGGGGCGTGCGAGTCGGTGTCGGGTACCTGTCGTGGACGGACACCGACATGGTGCGCGGCGCCGATCAGGACGACGTCATGCGGGAGTTGAGGCAGCGGCTCCCGTGGCCGTCGAACCGCACCTATCCGCTCGGGCCCGCCGTGGACCGGATCGTCGCCGGCATCGAGCGGCGTTCCTCGCATGTGTACGCGCAGCGGTGGCTGCGGGGCATGCAGTCGATCCGCGGCTTTCTGCCCACTGTCATCGGGACGGTGGGGCAGCGCGAGATGCGCCGCTTCGAGCCGCGTCTGGGCAACGTCTCAACGGGCCTCGTGGGGGCCGGAGGGGCCGCTGACGAGGCAGTTCGCACGGAGAGCCACTGAGCGTCACTGATCAAAATGCGCGCTTTGTCCCTGCATGCAACGCTGGTCGCAGCCCCGGGGGCAGTCGCCCCCGACCCCCACACCCCTCTTAGGAGTGACACTTCATGGGCATCTCGGACCAGTTCAAGGACAAGGCGCAGGAGCTTGCGGAGCAGGCGAAGCAGAAGGCCGGCAAGGGCGACCCGTCGCAGCGCGGGCAGCGCGGCCGCGAGGAGTTCCCCGAGCGTGGCCGGCCGGGCCGTGAGCAGAACGGCCGTCCCGAGGAGGCCGTGCGCGAGCGTGGCGAGGACGCCATGCGCGACCGGCGCGACAGGCTCGAGGACTACGACGCCTGACGAGGCGCCGTAGCAGGCCTGCGGACGAGGGGCGCACCCGCAACACGGCGGGTGCGCCCTTTCCGTGTCCCCGGGCGGTGGGTCAGCTTTCGTAGACGGCCGTCACCGGCGCATGGTCCGACCAGCGCTCGCCGTGCGTCGCCGCCCTCTCCACCCAGGCCTTCACCGCGCGCTTCGCCAGACCGGCCGTCGCCACCTGGTAGTCGATGCGCCAGCCCGTGTCGTTGTCGAAGGCGCGTCCGCGATAGGACCACCAGGTGTACGGGCCCTCCTGATCGGGATGCAGGGCGCGGACCACATCCACGTACTCCGCCTCGTCGAAGACGCGGCCGAGCCACTCCCTTTCCTCCGGCAGGAAGCCGGAGTTCTTCTTGTTGCCCTTCCAGTTCTTGAGGTCGGCCTCTCGGTGGGCGATGTTCCAGTCCCCGCAGACGACGACCTCGCGGCCGTCCGCCGCCGCGCGCTCCCGCAGCTCCTTCAGGTACGGCAGGAACTCGCCCATGAAGCGCGTCTTCTCGTCCTGTCGTTCCGTGCCCACCTCGCCGGACGGCAGATAGAGGCTCGCGACCGTGACGCCGGGAAGGTCGGCCTCGACGTACCGTCCGCTGCCGTCGAACTCGCTCGAGCCGAATCCGATCCGCACCGCGTCCGGTTCGCGCCGCGTGTAGAGGGAGACGCCCGCCCGGCCCTTCGCCTCGGCCGGCGCGTGCACCGTGAACCAGCCCTCGGGGTCGCGCACGTCGGCGGGGAGCTGATCCGCCGTGGCGCGTACTTCCTGGAGGCAGATCGCGTCGGCGGTGGTCGCGGCCAGCCACTCGGCGAAGCCCTTCTTGGCGGCGGCCCGGAGACCGTTCACGTTCACGGAGGTCACGGTGAGCATCCCGGCACCATACCGGCCGAGAGCATTCGCATACACGTACGCTTCTGGGCATGCATGTCAGAACTGTGGGCTTCGGCCACCCCGATGCCGTGAAGCTCAACGACCAGGTCCAGCTGGAATACGTGGAGCGTTACGAGGACGGAGACGGTGACGCCACACCGCTCGACGCGTCGATGTTCGTCCCGCCGAGTGGCCTGTATCTCATCGCGTACGACCCTCTGGACCGCCCCGTCGCGTCCGGCGGCTGGCGCACCCAGGACGAGAACTCGGAAGGGTACTCGGACGGGGACGCCGAGCTCAAGCGCATGTATGTGATCCCCGAGGCGCGCGGCCTGGGCCTCGCCCGCCGCATCCTCGCCCTCCTCGAGGACGACGCCCGCGGCGCGGGCCGGACCCGCATGGTCCTGGAGACCGGCGACATGCAGCCGGAGGCGATCGCGCTCTACACGTCCTGCGGCTATCTGCCGTGTGCCAAATTCGGCCACTACCGCGAGTACGAGAGCAGCGTCTGCATGGCCAAGCCTTTGACGCGCCCCTGACATAGTCACGGGTTTCGTGGCACTCTGCCTCACGCACGTCGATCCGCACAGTCCTGTCCCCCCAACCCGCCCGGGTCATCTCACGGGCGGGCACGGCAGAAGGAGACATGCGTGAGACGCCACCGCTTCGCCGCCTCGGTCCTCACCGCCGTCGGCGCCCTGCTCGCCGGGGCACTGTCCGCCACCGCGGCGGACGCCGCCCCCTCCCACTCACCCGCCCCCGCGTCCTTCGCACCGAAAGCGGCGGCCAAGGGCTTCTGGACCGCCGAGCGCATGCGCGACGCCACGCCGCTCGACCTCGTCCGCCGCGCCCCCGGCTCCCTCAAGGCACCCGTACCGGGCGGCGAGGAGACCGTCGTGGGGCCCACCTCCTTCCCCCAGGCCGGCGGTCCGTGGACGGGCGGCGGCTCGGTGGTGAAGACGTCCGGCCGGGTCTTCTTCACCTTCCAGGGCCGTACCGCCTCCTGCTCCGGCAACTCGGTCACCAGCCAGAACGGCAGCACGGTCATCACCGCCGGCCACTGCGTGAAGTACCAGGGCTCCTGGCACACCAACTGGGTTTTCGTCCCCGGCTACGACAACGGCCAGGCCCCCTACGGCCAGTGGAGCGCGACGAAGATCCTCGCCACCGACCAGTGGGCCGCGAGCGAGGACATCAACTACGACGTCGGCGCCGCCGTCGTAGCCCCACTGAACGGCCGGACCCTCGCCGAGACGGTCGGGGCACAGGGTCTGAAGTTCAACGGCGGCTACAACAAGCCGATGTACGCCTTCGGCTTCCCGGCGGCCGCCCCGTACGACGGCAGCAAACTGATCCACTGCAGCGGAAACAGCTCGAAGGACTTCCTCTTCTCCAAGGACCACAGCCTCGGCTGCAACATGACCGGCGGCTCCAGCGGCGGCCCCTGGTTCGAGTCCTTCGACGAGGCCACCGGCACGGGCCTGCAGACATCGGTGAACAGCTTCGGCTACACGTTCCTGCCGAACCGCATGTTCGGCCCGTACTTCGGCAACGAGGCGAAGGCGGTCTACGACAAGGCCCAGGTCTCCTGATGCGGTGAGGGCGCCGCCGTTCCGGCGAACGAGCAGGAGGGCCCCCTTTCGGGCCCTCCTCTCCTCCGGCACCTCACCGAGTGGTCACAGCAGCCCGGGCTGCTGCCCGAGCCGGCCTGCCCCTGCCTGCGGCGCGGCACCCCGCAGTCCACGCCTCCAAAAGGTGTGGGCGCCGGGCCGGGCTCGGCGACGGCATACCCGACTCAGGCCGGCCCGCACCGATGCCGGTGGCTTCGGTCAACTCACCTTCGCACCCGTGGCGATGACGAAGAAGCAGGGCTTGCGTGGCGAAGGCCACGGCAGCAGGCGGGGCGCCGCGGAGGGGGCGGGCTCTGTCGCGCCCCTAAAGGCGGCTCGACCGGCAACGCTCACCGTCTCGGATCCAGTTGCCGTGCTCGGCCGCTCCGCCAAAGGCACGGCTCCAGCAATGGCGAGAGCCCCAGTCGGACGAATCCGACTGGGGCTCTCAGCTGCGGTGGACCTGTGGGGATTTGAACCCCAGACCCCCTCGATGCGAACGAGGTGCGCTACCAGACTGCGCCACAGGCCCTTGCAACGAGTGAAACTCTAGCATCCCGATCGGGGTGCTTGGAAATCCGTTCCGGCGCTGGTCACCCGGCTGGTCACCAGCGCCGTCCCGGCGGGCGGCGTCACTCGTTGGCGGCGCGCGGCCGGTCCTCGTCCGCGTACTGGTCGAAGAGCGGTGTGCGGCCGCGGTCGCGGGTGCGGCGCTGCTGGGGCGTGCGGCGACCCGAAGGCGCGTCGGCAGGCGGGCCGGGGGTCTCGCGCTGCGGCGGAACCGGCTCGGCCGTCGAGGAACGGGCGGCGCTCCAGGTCTCCGGGTCGCTCACGTCCACGCCGCTCGAGGCGCGCGGCGCCACCGGCGCGGTGACGTACGTCGGCAGCGGGACCGGGACCGGCTCCCAGCTGTCGCCGGTCGCCGGACCGCGCTGACGCTGCTGGTCCACCCACTCCGCGTGATCGGTCTGCTCGACCAGCGCCCGGCGGCCCGCCTCCTGCGGGGAGAGCTTCGGCTCGAGCTCGGGCTCGGCGTGCGCAGGCTGCTCTGCGGCGGGCTCGGCCGCCGCCTGGTGGCGGCGAGGACGGTTCTCGCGCAGCCGTTGCGCCGCGGCTTCCGCGCGCCGCCGGTCCATCGTGAAGGCGAAGCGCCGCCGCTCCTGGGCGCGCATCTGGACGATGTAGGCGCTGAGAAGCACCGCCGGGACGGCCGGTGCCCACAGGAAGCCGAGCCCGCCGACCGCCGCGGCGATCGCGCCGAGGGTGAAGGCGAGGAAGAGGATCGTGGTCGTCCGTCTGCGACGGGCGAGGACCCTGCTGCGCCGGGCGCGCTCCGCGGCGGCCCGGTCGGGCCGCTGACGCGGCGCGGGGCGCCGGGCGGGGATCCGGCCGGCGGGCCGGTCCTTCGCCTCGGCGCCTTCGGGCGCGTCCTGCCGGATTTCGGTGCGGGGCGCGGCGAAGGCCCGGACGTCCACGGAACTCAAACGATCCGTGTCGGCATCCGGGTCCACGTCGTGCTCGGGCTGCTCGACGGTGCGTTCCCGCAGCTCCTTGGCGTACCGGCGCTCCATGGCCGCTCGTCCGGACAGGAGCCGGATGGCGGTGGAGAAGCGTTCCGTCGGACGGGCTTCGTTCAGCTCGTCCTGCCTGCGGAGCCACATCGGCACCAAGTAGGCGGCCCAGGCCCCGACGATGACTGCGTAGATGAGGCCGCTGCTGCTCACGCAACACACCGTAGAGGGATTTGCACAAGGGCATCCGCCAATTGGCCCGGTGTGTCGCACGATCTGGCTGATATCACGGACTTTTTTTGTGATTGTTCAGACCGCTTCAGGCCCACGGCGATCAATTTCGAACACTTATTTTATTTCTCTGGCCGTTCCGGGTCGTGCCTGGTGCCAGCGGCGGAGCAGTCCCTCCGGCACCTCCTCGGCGGTCAGCGCAAAGACGAGATGGTCGCGCCAAGCACCGTCGATGTGGAGATAGCGTGGTCGCATCCCCTCTTCCCGGAATCCGAGTTTCTCGACGACCCTGCGGCTGGGCCCGTTCTCGGGCCGAATGCAGACCTCGATCCGGTGCAGTCCGACGGCGCGGAAGCAATGGTCCACGGCGAGGGCGACAGCGGTCGGCATGACGCCGCGGCCCGCGACACTCCGGTCGACCCAGTAGCCGACATGGCCCGAGCACATAGAGCCCCAGGTGATCCCGGCCACGGTGAGCTGGCCGACGAGCCTGCCCTGGTACTCGATCACGAACGGCAGCATCCGGCCCGCGTTCGCCTCCGAGCGCAGGTGGCGGACCATCTGCCGGTAGGTCGGGCGCTGGATGACCGGCCCCCCGGGCGCGGGCGGCGGGATCGTCGCCTCCCAGGGGCGCAGCCAGTCGCGGTTGCGCCGGTTGACCTCGCGCCAGTTCCGCTGATCGCGCAGTTTTATCGGGCGGAGGGTGACATCACCGTCCATCAGAACGACCGGCCAGATGGCGCTCATGACGGTCTGGGATGGTCGCCGCCGCGCAGCTGGTCGACGGCGTGGCGAAGGATCTGCTCCAGCACGGCGAGGCCGTCCCGTACGCCTCCGGTGGAGCCCGGAAGGTTGACGATCAGGGTCCGGCCGGCGACTCCCGCGACGCCTCGCGACAGCACGGCGGTGGGGACCTTCTCGCGCCCGTACGCACGGATCGCCTCGGGGATGCCGGGGACCTCGTGGTCCAGCAGGGCGCGGGTGACGTCGGGGGTGCGGTCCGTCGGCGAGACACCGGTGCCGCCGGTGGTGACGATCACGTCGTACCGCTCGGCGACACCCCCGCGCAGCGCCTCACCGACCGGGTCGCCGTCGGGGACGACCCGCGGGCCGTCGACGGCGAAGCCGAGTGCGGTGAGCTTCTCGGCGACGATCGGGCCGCCCTTGTCCTCGTACACGCCCGCCGAGGCTCGGTTGGAGGCCGTGATCACGAGCGCTCGGTACGGGGCCGTGGCGTGGGCGGCGGTCATGCCTGCGCTCCTTCTGCTCCCTCGCGTCCCTCGCGGGTCCAGTCGCCGGACTTGCCGCCGGTCTTCTCCTCGACGCGAATGTCGGTGATGACCGCCGCCTTGTCGACGGCCTTCACCATGTCCACGACGGTGAGGGCGGCGACCGAGACCGCCGTCAGGGCTTCCATCTCGACGCCCGTGCGGTCGGTCGTCCTGACCGTGGCCGCGATCTCGACCGCGTCGTCGGCGACGGCCAGGTCGAGCTTCACGCCGGAGACGGCGAGGGGATGACAGAGCGGGATGAGGTCGGGCGTCCGCTTCGCGCCCATGATCCCCGCGATCCGCGCCGTCGCCAGCGCGTCGCCCTTGGGGACGCCCTCGCCGCGGAGCAGCTCCACGACGTGCGGCGAGACCAGGACGCGGCCGGTGGCGCGCGCGGTGCGGGCGGTGACGTCCTTCCCGGATACGTCGACCATGCGGGCCGCCCCCGCCTCGTCGATGTGCGTCAGCCTGCCGTGCGTGCTCATGTGCGCCTGTGCTCCCGGTCCGGTCCCGTCAGGGCCTGTGTGGTCAGACACGCTACCGCCACAGGGGGCCGGTCAGCCCAGGAGGACCACTCCTACCTCCGCCCCGGCCTCCACCGACGTATCGGCCTCCGGGACGACGATCAAGCAGTCGGCGTGGGCGAGCGCCGCGACGAGGTGGGATCCGGAGCCACCCACGGGGGTGACGCTGCCGGACTGCGCGTCGTACTTGCCGCGGAGGAACTGACGCTTGCCGGCCGGCGAACTCAGCGCCCCGTCGGCCTTGAGGACGGCGCGAGCCGTGGGCCGGTGCACGTCCGGCAGGCCCATCAGGGCCCGGATCGCCGGGCGGACGAAGAGCTCGAAGGAGACGTACGACGAGACCGGGTTGCCGGGCAGGGCCAGCAGCGGCGTGCGCTCCGGGCCGATGGAACCGAAGCCCTGGGGCTTGCCGGGCTGCATGGCGAGCTTGCGGAAGTCGATCCCGCTGCCCGGCTCGTCCTCGTCGCCGACCGACGAGAGCGCCTCCTTGACCACGTCGTACGCGCCGACGCTCACGCCGCCCGTGGTCACCAGCAGATCGGCGCGGATGAGCTGGTCCTCGATGGTGGCGCGCAGGGTCTGTGCGTCGTCGGTGACGGCGCCGACCCGGTAGGCCAGCGCACCGGCGTCCCGTGCGGCGGCGGCGAGCGCGAAGCTGTTGGAGTCGTAGATCCTTCCCTCGGTCAACTCCTCGCCCGGCTGGACCAGTTCGCTGCCGGTGGACAGGACGACCACGCGCGGGCGGGGGCGGACCCGGACCGTGCCGCGGCCGATCGCGGCGAGCAGACCGATCTGCGGCGGCCCGAGGACGGTGCCCGCGGCCAACGCCAGGTCGCCCGACTGCACATCGCTGCCGCGGGCGCGCACATGGGCGCGCTCCGCGACCGGCCGGTGGACGCGGACCTCGCCGCTCGCGCCCTCCGGCGCCTCGCCGGCGGGGCGCATCGTCTGCGCCGCTCCCTCGCCGCTGCCGCCGTCGGTCCACTCGACGGGGACCACGGCCTCGGCGCCGGGCGGCAGCGGGGCTCCGGTCATGATGCGCGCGGCCTGGCCGGGTCCGACGGTGGGCAGTCCCTCGCTGCCGGCGGCGACGTCGCCGATGACGGTGAGGACGGCGGGGGACTTCTCCGTGGCGCCCGCGACATCGGCGACCCGGACCGCGTAACCGTCCATGGAGCTGTTGTCGAACGGCGGCAGCGCGACCGGGACGGTGACGTCCTCCACGAGGACACAGCCCTGCGCGTCGGGCAGCTGCATCTCGATGGGGTCGAGCGGCCGGATCGCGGCGAGGATGTCCTTCAGGTGGTCGTCCACCGACCAGGTCGCACTGCTCACTTGTCCTGCATCTCCTCGGTCACGAAAGTGCGAAGCCAGCCCCGGAACTCCGGGCCCAGGTCTTCACGTTCGCATGCGAGTCGGACAATGGCACGCAGATAGTCACCGCGGTCGCCGGTGTCATAGCGGCGGCCCTTGAAGACCACGCCGTGCACCGGGCCGCCGACCCGCTCGTTCTCCGCGAGCTTCTGGAGGGCGTCGGTGAGCTGGATCTCGCCGCCGCGGCCCGGCTCCGTCTCCCGCAGTATCCCGAAGACCGCCGGGTCCAGGACGTAGCGGCCGATGATCGCCAGGTTGCTGGGCGCGTCTGCCGGGTCGGGCTTCTCCACCAGGTCGGTGATCTTGACGACGTCGCTCTCGCCGGTGGGCTTCACGGCGGCGCAGCCGTAGAGGTGGATCTGTGCCGGGTCGACCTCCATCAGCGCGATCACGCTGCCGCCCTCGCGCTCCTGGATCTCGACCATGCGCGCGAGCAGGGGGTCGCGGGGGTCGATCAGGTCGTCACCGAGGAGGACCGCGAAAGGCTGGTCACCGACGTGCGGCGCCGCGCACAGCACGGCGTGACCGAGGCCCCGCGGGTCGCCCTGGCGCACATAGTGCATGGTGGCGAGGTCGCTGGACTCCTGGACCTTGGCGAGCCGTCCGGCGTCACCCTTGCGGGAGAGCGCCTCCTCCAGCTCGTAGTTGCGGTCGAAGTGGTCCTCGAGCGGGCGCTTGTTGCGGCCCGTGATCATGAGCACGTCGGAGAGGCCGGCCGAGACCGCCTCTTCGACGACGTACTGGATGGCGGGCTTGTCGACCACAGGCAGCATCTCTTTGGGAGTGGCTTTCGTGGCAGGCAGGAACCGGGTACCGAGGCCTGCGGCAGGGATGACAGCCTTGCTGATCCTGGAGTGCGACTGAGTCATGCGCAGCACCCTATCCGTTGAGTATGGGCGGAAGATGATGCTCCGGTTAACTTCATCCGCATAACGACGTGTACGAGAGGTTTACAGGCGGGCGATGAGAGGCGACATGTCGGAAAAAAGTGAGCTTCGCGCCGAACTCCTCGGCACTCGGCGGCTTCTGTCCTCCCAAGACGTCCAGGACACCGCCGCGGTTCTCGCGCGCCACGCCCTGGAGCTTCCGGAGCTGTCCGGCGCCGGCACCGTCGCGGCCTACGTCTCCGTCGGGAGTGAGCCCGGCACGCGCGCGCTGCTCGACGCGCTGCGCGCCCGGGGCGTGCGCGTCCTGCTTCCGGTGCTGCTGACCGACAACGATCTGGACTGGGGGCTCTACCGGGGGCCGGACCACCTCGAGCGGGCCGGGCGCGGCCTGCTCGAGCCCGACGGCGAGCGGTTCGGCCCGGACGCCGTCGTCACGGCGGACGCCGTGCTGCTGCCCGGGCTCGCGGTGGACGCCGGCGGCATGCGGCTCGGCCGCGGCGGCGGCTCGTACGACCGGGTACTGGCCCGTCTCGTGGCGGCCGGGGCGGACCCCGCCCTGGTGGTGCTTCTCTATGCGAACGAGGTGGTCGCGCGGGTCCCCGCGGAACCGCACGACCACCCCGTGCACGCAGTCGTGACGCCCGACGGCGTCAGGCGCTTTACGGAGCCGACTCTCCCGCGGGCACGAGCGTGAGGGTGTCGACGGCCTTCGCCGACACCGCGGCCGGGCTGTAGGCCCAGTCCAGCAGCTCGCCGTTCGCCCACTTGTCGGTCTGGTCGGTGTAGTGCGCGTTGTAGGCGTGGCCCGACGCTCCGGTGAGGTTGATCCACCGCGACTCGTCCCACTCGCCGACGTTGACGACCATCCGCATCGACGGAACCCACACGACCTCGTAGCCGCCCGCCGCGTTCCACCCGGTCGCGTTGACCGCGGCTTCGCCGCCGCCGACGTTCCACGGGCCGCGGTTGAGCATGAACTGCAGGAAGCCCGGTCCCTCGGTGCCCAGCGTCTGGTTCTTCAGCGTGAGCTGGTGCAGGCGGCCCCAGCTCCAGCTGGAGACGTCCTTGCCGAGCTCCGCGGTCAGCTCCCAGCGGGCGTCGTCCATGGCGCGGCCCAGGAGCTCGTCACGGGTGTCGGTCGCCTTCTCCGTACGGGTCTTGGGCGCCTGCCACCAGGCGTTGCCCTCGTCCTTCAGAAGCCGGCGGACCACCTCGAACCAGCGGTCGCCGCCGTCCGGCTGCGCCGATTCGCCGTCCCGCTGGCCGCACTCGCGCACCCGCTCCTCGAGGTCGTCGTCCGGGCCTGTGCTGTCGGCCGGCCGGACGCTGAGGCACTCGCCCTCGACGCGCAGCTCCTTGGGGAGCTTGTTGCCGAACGCCAGCTTGAGGACGTTGCGCCACACGGCGTTGAAGTACGCGGCAGCGCCGGAGTCGGGCTCCTGCGTGTAGTCCCAGCCTTCGAGCAGCCTCTGCGCCTCGCGCACGTACGGGTCGGAAACGTCGATCTTCAGCAGGTAGGGCGTGAGCAGCTTGGCGATCTCGCTGCTGTTGTCCATCTGCATGGTGCGCATGTCTTCGGTCGAGATCTTGCCGCCGCCCTGGATCTTCGACTCGACGAGGTCGTTGATCCGCTGGCTGCGGGCGCCGTACCCGTAGTCCTTGGTGATCAGATACGGGTACTTCTCGGCGTCGATGACGGCCTGGTTGGCGGTGACGATGTAGCCGCGTTCCGGGTTGTACTCGTACGGCAGCTGGTCGAAGGGGACATAACCCTTCCACTTGTACTTGGGGTCCCAGCCGGGCGCGGGCGTCGAGCCGTCCCCCTCGGCACGGACCGGGATCTTGCCAGGGGCCTGGTAGCCGATGTTGCCCTTGGTGTCGGCGTAGATGAGGTTCTGGGAGGGCACCTCGAACTTCCGCGAGGCCTTGCGGAAGCTCTGGAAGTCCTTGGCCCGGTTGAGCTCGAAGACGGCGTCCATGGTGTTGCCGGGCTGGAGGGCGGTCCACTGCAGGGCGACTCCGTAGCCGGCGCCGCGGTCGGGTGCCGCGTTGGAGACGGGGGCCTTCTCGCCGACCTTCTCCAGCTCTTCGCTGCGGTCGGAGACCAGGGGGCCGTGTTCGGTGGAGCGGACCCTGATCGTCTTGCTGGCGCCGCCCGCGACCTTGATCACCTCGTCGCGGGTGGTCAGCTTCTTTTCCTCGTCGCCGACGAGGTAGCTGTCGCCGGTCAGCTTTTCGAGGTACAGGTCGGTGACGTCGGCGCCGAGGTTGGTGAAGCCCCAGGCGATGTCCTGGTTGTGGCCGATTATCACGCCCGGCATGCCGGAGAAGGTGTATCCCGCGACGTCGTACTGGCAGGCCGGGGAGGCCTTACGGCAGTGCAGGCCCATCTGGTACCAGAGCGAGGGCAGCTGGGGGGCGAGGTGCGGGTCGTTCGCCAGCAGGGGCTTGCCGGTGGTCGTGTTCTCCCCGGCGACGACCCAGGAGTTGGAACCGATGCCGTTCCCGCTGGGGCCCAGGAGCGCCGGGATCGCGTCGACGGTCTCGGAGAGCGCAGACAGCTGCGAGTTCAGCCCGGAGGCCGCGCCGGCCCCGCTGTCGCCGGTGCCGGTGCCGGCGCCGGTGCCCGTGCCCGTGTTCGAGCCGTCGCCGGTGCCCGCGCCACTACCGCTGCCGGTTGAGCCGTCGTCGAGGTCGGAGGGCTTGGCGGCCGGGTCGAACTTGTCGGTGACCTGGCTGATGCCGCCCTCCTGCACGATCGGCTTGTTGCGGTCGAAGGGATAGGACGGGTAGAGGTCCTTGATCTGCTTCTCGCTCAGCCTGCTCGTGAGCAGGGAGCGGTCGATCTCGTCCTCGATGTTCCCGCGCAGGTCCCAGGCCATCGCCTTGAGCCAGGCCACCGAGTCGACCGGCGTCCACGGCTCGGGCTTGTAGTCGACGGTGAAGGACAGCGCCGCGTACTCGACCGAGATCTCCTCGGCGGAGCGGCCCTTGAGGTAGGCGTTGACGCCGTCCGCGTACGCCTTCAAAAACTTCTTCGTCTCGGGCGAGAGCTTGGTGTCGTACTCCTGCTGGGCAACCCGGCGCCAGCCGAGTGTGCGGAGGAACGCGTCCGTCTCGACCTGCCCCGCGCCGAACATCTCGGAGAGCCGGCCGGACGTCATGTGCCGGCGGACGTCCATCTCCCAGAAGCGGTCCTGCGCCTGGACGAAGCCCTGGGCACGGAACAGGTCCTCGTCGCTGTCCGCGTAGATCTGCGGGATGCCGTGGTCGTCGCGTTTGACCTCGACCCGGCCGCTCAGCCCTGCGAGTTGGATCGACCCGGTGGTCTGCGGGAAGGAGGCACGCACCGTACTGATGCTCCAGTACGCCCCGAAGCCGACGCCCGCGACGAGCGCCAGCACCAGGACGAGCACGAGCAGGCGGGCGCGTCGCCCCTTCTTCTTCTTGGGGGAAGAGGCGGTTGTGTTGGCGGGCATCGCTGTCCTTCGAGGGGCAGGGTGGTCCTGGGAATGCAGAGGCAACTCTAGGCGCAGCTCCCGACCGGCCCTGACGCGGTATCCACAAGGCACCATCCGCCCACAGACAAACAGATCATCAGACCGTCAAGGAAGCGTTAAAGATTAGGTAAGGTAACGAAGTGTCGCCCGCCGGTACGAGGAACCGGCTGCCGGGCGCGAGGGGAAGGATCGGCCACTGACTGTCCACCAGCTCAACGAACTCCTGCTCGTCTGCGCGCTCGTTCTGCTCGTCGCCGTGGCGGCCGTGCGCATCTCCTCGCGCAGCGGGCTGCCCAGCCTGCTGCTGTATCTCGGCATCGGGGTCGCGATGGGTCAGGACGGCCTGCTCGACGTCAAGTGGGACAACGCCGGACTGACGCAGGTGATCGGCTACGCCGCGCTCGTGGTGATCCTGGCCGAAGGTGGACTGAGCACGAAGTGGAAAGAGGTCAAACCCGCGTTGCCGGCGGCAGCCGCGCTGGCAACGGTCGGCGTCGCGGTGAGCGTCGGTGTCACGGCTGCCGCCGCCCACTATCTGGTGGGGCTCGAGTGGCAGCCCGCCCTGATCGTCGGCGCGGTGGTCTCCTCGACGGACGCCGCGGCGGTCTTCTCCGTGCTGCGCAAGGTGCCCCTGCCGTCCCGGGTGACGGGAGCACTGGAGGCGGAGTCCGGCTTCAACGACGCCCCCGTGGTGATCCTGGTCGTGGCGTTCTCGTCGACCGGGCCGATGGACTCGTGGTACGTGCTGGTCGGCGACATCGCGCTGGAACTGGCGATCGGCGCGGCCGTCGGACTGGCGACCGGCTGGCTCGGCGCCTTCGGCCTGCGGCGGGTCGCGCTGCCCGCCTCCGGCCTCTACCCGATCGCGGTCATGGCGATCGCGGTCGTGGCGTACGCCGCCGGCGCCATGGCGCACGGCAGCGGCTTCCTCGCCGTCTACCTCGCCTCGATGGTCCTCGGGAACTCCAAGCTGCCGCACGCACCGGCCAACCGCGGGTTCGCCGAGGGTCTCGGCTGGCTCGCCCAGATCGGCATGTTCGTCCTGCTCGGCCTGCTCGTGTCGCCCCACGAACTGCTCCGCGACTTCTGGGCCGCCGTGGTGGTCGGCCTGATGCTGACCGTGGTGGCGAGGCCGGTCGGGGTGTTCATCAGCCTGCTCCCCTTCCGGATCCCGTGGCAGGAGCAGGTTCTGATGTCGTGGGCGGGCCTGCGCGGCGCGGTACCCATCATTTTCGCGACGATCCCCATGGTCTCCGGCATCGAGGGCAACGACCGGATCTTCAACATCGTCTTCGTCCTGGTCGTCGTCTACACCCTGGTCCAGGGGCCGACGCTGCCCTGGCTGGCGAAACGGCTGCGGCTCGGCGGCCCCACGGAGGCGGCAGACCTCGGCATCGAGTCCGCGCCGCTGGAGCGGCTCCGAGGGCACCTGCTCTCGGTCGCGATCCCCGAGGGATCGCGGATGCACGGCGTGGAGGTTGCGGAGCTGCGGCTTCCGCCTGGTTCCGCGGTCACCCTCGTCGTACGGGACGGCAAGAGTTTCGTGCCGCTGCCCGCGACGGCGCTGCGCCACGGGGACGAGCTTCTCGTGGTGGCGACCGACCCCGTGCGGGATGCGGCGGAACAGCGGCTGCGGGCGGTCGCCCAGGGCGGAAAGCTCGCGGGCTGGCTGGGCACCGGAGGCACCACGCGTCGTCGATCCCTGTGATCCCAGGAACGAGCGGCGCACCTCCACCCTTTTCCCAGGAGCGGGCGGCGAAGTTGCCTGTACCATGAAGGCACACTGATCGACCAACTCTGCCTGACGCAGAGCTGGCGCGACCGTATGGCGGCCGCGGAGTCCCCCGCAGTGGACCCCGGTATCTACCGCAGTTCAGCGCAAGAGGACAGCTCTCGGCGGCTCCCGTACACCCAGGGGAGCGCTACCAGGCGGCAGAAAGGCAAGGACCGTGGTGTCCACGGTCACCTCCGGCAAGCGACCTGGTTACGGGCAGCTGCTCCGCACCCCTGGCGCTTGGACATTCCTGCTTCCCGGGTTCGCCGCCCGGCAGCCCTTCGCGATGCTCACCATCGGCATCGTCCTGCTCGTCCAGCACACCACCGGCTCGTACGGCAGCGCAGGCGCCGTCGCCGCCGTGACCGGCGTGTCGATGGCTCTGTTCGCGCCGCAGAGCGGCAAGCTCGCCGACCGCTTCGGACAGCGCGCGGTGCTGATCCCCGGCGTTCTCGTGCACACGGCCTCGGGCGCCGCGCTCACCGCTCTGGCACTCGCCGGCGCGCCGTTGTGGGCGCTGTTCGCGGCGGCCGTGCCGACTGGTGCCTCCGTGCCGCAGGTCGGCCCGATGGTGCGGGCCCGCTGGGCGGCGCGGCTGCAGGGCTCGCCCCTGATGTCGACCGCCGCGGCCTTCGAGTCCGTGACGGACGAGTTCACGTTTGTCGTCGGTCCGGTCCTGGCCACTGCCCTGTGCACCGGGGTCCACCCGGCCGCGGGCCTGGTCGCGGAGTCCGCACTGACCCTGGTCGGCGGACTGCTCTTCGCCGCCCAGCACCGCACCCAGCCCGCCCACGGCCGGATCCTCGCCGACGCGGAAGCCAAGCGCACCTCCGCGCTGCCCGTGCCGGGCGTGCGGGTCCTGGCGGTGGCCTTCCTCGGCATCGGCGCGGTCTTCGGCGGTATGCAGGTCTCGCTGACGGCCTTCACCGAGGAGATCGGGCAGCCCGGCATGAACGGCCTGCTGTACGGGCTCTTCGCCGCCGGCAATATGCTCGCGGGCGTCGCGGTCGGGGCCATCGCCTGGAAGAGCGGACCGCGCCGCCGGCTGCTGCTCGGCTACGCGGGCCTCACCCTCGCCGCGTCCCTGCTGTGGACGGCCCACTCCGTCGTGCTGCTCGGCGCGCTCGGCCTGGTCGTCGGCCTGTTCATCGCGCCCGCCCTGATCACCGGCTACACGCTCGTGGAGTCGTTGGTGCCCGCATCAGCGCGTACCGAGGCCTTCACCTGGCTGACCGGCGCGGTGGCGCTGGGCCAGGCGGCGGCCGTGACGGTGGCCGGACGGCTGGCCGACGGCTACGGCGCGAGCGCCGGATTCGCCGTGCCGCTGGTGGGCACCGCGCTCGCCCTGGTCACCCTCGTGGCTCTGCGTTCGCGGCTGTCGCCGAGCGCCCCTGGACGGGTCGCCGCGCGTGGGATCGGTCACCGAGTGCCTGTGACGGTGGACTGATCCGGCGGAATACGTCAGTATTGAACGTCGTTAGCACTCATCGAGTGAGAGTGCCAGGAGGAAGACAGTGCCGACCTACCAGTACCAGTGCACCGAATGCGGCGAGGGCCTCGAGGCGGTGCAGAAGTTCACCGATGACGCCCTGACCGTATGCCCCAGCTGCGACGGACGCCTGAAGAAGGTGTTCTCCGCGGTCGGCATCGTCTTCAAGGGCTCCGGCTTCTACCGCAACGACAGCCGTGGCTCGTCGTCGAGCAGCTCACCCGCGTCGACGTCCTCGACGACGAACACGAAGTCGTCGTCGGACTCGAAGGCGGCGACCTCTTCGGCCTCCGCTTCCACCTCGTCGTCGTCCTCCTCGACGTCGTCGAGCGCATCGAGCGCTTCCGGCTCCGCTGCCTGATCCTCAACGCCTCAAGGACCCCGCCGCAGCACCACCGTCGGCGGGGTCCTCGGCATCTCCGGCTGCGGCTACTGTGATCGCCATGGCGACCAACTCGAACGCAAGCGAAGCGGCCCGACCGGCGGAGATCGGCGTGATCGGCGGCTCGGGTCTCTACTCCTTCCTGGAGGACGTCACCGAACTCCAGGTCGAGACCCCGTACGGCCCGCCGAGCGACTCGCTGTTCCTCGGGGACATCGCGGGCCGTCGGGTCGCCTTCCTGCCGCGGCACGGGCGCGGCCACCATCTGCCGCCGCACCGCATCAACTACCGCGCCAACCTGTGGGCCCTGCGGTCCGTCGGCGCCCGGCAGGTGCTGGCGCCGTGCGCGGTCGGGGGCCTGCGGCCGGAGTACGGGCCCGGCACGCTGCTCGTACCCGACCAGTTCGTCGACCGCACCAAGGCGCGCGCGCAGACGTACTTCGACGGCCTGCCGCTGCCGGACCGGACGGTGCCCAACGTCGTACATGTGTCGCCGGCCGATCCGTACTGCCCCCGGGGGCGCAGGACCGTGCTCGCGGCGGCCCGGGGGCGCGAGTGGGAACCGGTCGACGGCGGGACGCTCGTGGTCGTCGAAGGGCCCCGGTTCTCGACACGCGCCGAGTCCCGGTGGCACGCGGCGATGGGCTGGTCGGTGGTCGGCATGACCGGCCATCCAGAGGCCGTCCTCGCCCGTGAGCTGGAGCTCTGCTACACGTCGATCACGCTGGTCACGGACCTGGACGCGGGAGCGGAAGCCGGCGAGGGCGTCTCGCACGAAGAGGTGCTCAAGGTGTTCGCGGCCAACGTGGACCGGCTGCGGGGTGTGCTGTTCGACGCGGTGGCCGGGCTGCCGGCGAACGAGGACCGCGACTGCTCGTGCGGCCGTGCGCTGGCGGGTATCGATCCGGGCATGCAGCTGCCGTAGGACGGATGCCGCAGGACGCAGCCGTAGGACGGATGCCGCAGGACGCAGCCGTAGGACGGATGCCGCACGACGGATGCCGCAGGGCCGCTTGTCACCCGTGCCGGTGAGCGAGTTGTCCACATGTGGCGGTCTGTCCACAGCCCTCAGCGGCACGGCGACGGAACGTGGATCGTGAGGAGCGGTCGGTCACGGGCACAGGGCCCGGGCCACTCCCCATGACAGGCGGTGCGCGGCATGTCCCTTCTTCCTTCGACCCCTCTCCCTTCTCCCGCACCGGAGCCTCTGGGTGTACCGCCGTTCCCCCCGTTGCGGGTCCGCGGCGGAGCGCAGCGGCTCAGGCGTGCCGTGTGGCGGCAGCGACGCACACTGGCGGCGGGACTGGCCGTGACGGCCGCGGCGCTCCAGCCCGTGCTCGACCGGCTGCGCGGCCGCGGTGCGGACCTGTTCGTGGTGGGTCCGGCGGCCCAGGTCGAGGCGGCGTCGGCGGGTTT
>NZ_JBEXRZ010000091.1:0-26566 GCF_040613325.1 Streptomyces sp. NPDC006283
CTGCTGAACCGCCTCATCAGCGGCAGCGGCGGATAGTAGGCGTGGACGGAGACCGCGTGTTCCACGGGAGACTCGTTGAGCACCTCGTGCGAACTCGACATGGGTCTGATCCTGATCACGCACGACCTCGGCGTCGTCGCCGACGTCGCGGACAAGATCGCCGTGATGTACGCGGGCCGGATCGTCGAGACCGCGCCCGTCCACGACATCTACCGGGCGCCCGCACACCCGTACACCAAGGGCCTGCTGGAATCGATCCCGCGCCTGGACCAGAAGGGCCAGGAGCTGTACGCGATCAAAGGGCTGCCGCCGAACCTGGTGCACATCCCGCCCGGCTGCGCCTTCAACCCGCGCTGCCCGATGGCCCAGGACGTGTGCCGGGCCGGCGTGCCACCGCTGTACGAGGTGAACGAGGAACGCCGGAGCGCGTGCCACTTCTGGGAGGCGACACTCCATGGCTGAGGCGATCCTCGAGGTACGCGACCTGGTCAAGCACTATCCGCTCACCCGCGGTGTCCTCTTCAAGAAGCAGATCGGCGCGGTCAAGGCGGTCGACGGCGTCGACGTCGACCTGTTCGCCGGCGAAACACTGGGCATCGTGGGGGAGTCGGGCTGCGGCAAGTCCACGCTCGCCAGGATGCTGGTCCACCTCGAGCGGCCCACCGCCGGGGCGATCCGGTACAAGGGCGAGGACATCACCAAGCTGTCGGGGCGTGCGCTGAAGGCCGTGCGCCGCAACATCCAGATGGTGTTCCAGGACCCGTACACGTCCCTCAACCCGCGGATGACGGTCGGCGACATCATCGGTGAGCCGTACGAGATCCACCCCGAGGTGGCGCCCAAGGGCTCGCGCAGGCAGAAGGTGCGGGAGCTCCTCGATGTCGTCGGGCTCAATCCCGAGTACATCAACCGGTATCCGCACCAGTTCTCGGGCGGTCAGCGCCAGCGCATCGGCATCGCCCGCGGCCTCGCCCTCCAGCCGGAGATCATCGTCGCCGACGAGCCGGTCTCGGCGCTGGACGTCTCGGTACAGGCGCAGGTGATCAACCTGCTGGACCAGCTCCAGAGCCAGTTCGCCCTCAGCTATGTGTTCATCGCCCACGACCTCTCGATCGTCCGGCACATCTCGGACCGGGTCGGTGTGATGTACCTGGGGCGGATCGTGGAAATCGGCAAGGACGACGAGATCTACGACCATCCGACACATCCCTACACCCAGGCGCTGCTGTCGGCGGTGCCGGTGCCCGACCCCGAAGCGCGAGCACGGGGTAGGGGTCCCCACGGAGAAGCCAGGGGGAGGATCATCCTCACGGGGGACGTCCCCTCGCCCACCGACATCCCCTCCGGCTGCCGCTTCCGCACCCGCTGCTGGAAGGCGCAGGAGCGGTGCGCACGGGAGGTGCCCCTGCTGGCCGTGCCCGCTCACCTGCGGACGGTCGAGGGGCCGGTGCAGCACCCGTCGGCGTGCCACTTCGCGGAGGAGCGGCAGGTAGTGCCCAGTGGACCGCCGCCGGGTGACGGGAACGGCCGCAAGGCTCTGTGAGCATCCGTCAGTCTCTTTAACACAGAAGCAACTTGCCCGTCTCACGTCCGATATACGGACGCCTCACTCTGGGGAACGTACGGCCGTGCGGGTGCCGTGGACCGGCCGGGACCGCGCCATGCGGTACCGGCCGGTTTCCCGCCGGCCGGGGCGGTTGTCCGGAACTGTCCGTTCATCGCCCTTGTCCGGGCTTGCGGGCGGATGCAGGATCGTCGCTGTGACTCTTACGCGGGGGGCCCGGATCACCGGAGCGGCGCTGTGCGCCGTGCTCGCGCTGATCACCGGGGCGTGGATCGTCCGGGACGTTTCGGCGTCCGACGGCTTCGCCGGCCTCTGGCACTACTGGGTGTCCGACCCGAGGCACAACTGGGGGCGGAATCCGCAGGTCACCACTGTTCTCGACGGTGCTCTGCTCCTCGTGTACGGCGCCGTCGCCGTCGCCGCACTGCGTTCCTCGGTCGCGGCCGGCGCGCTGGTCACGACCGCCGTCTTCACCCTCGCCGTACGGCTGCCCAGCCTGTGGGTGATCACGGCCTCGTGGATCAACCTCGACTCGACCGACACGGTGCGTACGCGCGCGCTGCTCAGCACCTTCGCCGTACTCGGACTGGCCGTCGGACTCGTGATCACGGTGGCAGCCGGACGCCGGCCGTCCGAGGCGGCCGGTCACGACAACGGCCCCCGCGCGTCCGCACTCCGGCGTACGCCCACCGGGCCCACCCGGGCCGTGGCCAGGACCGCGGCCGTGCTGCTGTTCGCCGAGGCGGCGATCACGGCGGCCTGGCAGATCAGATTCGCCTACCGGTTCGGGGCCGAGGTCTTTCTCGACAGCCTTGTCGGCGGCGACCTGCTCGCGATCAGACTGCTCGCGCCCCCGTCGGGCTGGCTGGCCACCGCGGTCGTCGTCCTCGCTCTGACCGCGGGTATCGGCCTGCTCGTCGGGGCAGTGTTCGCCCGGCCGCTGGGGGCGGTGCTGGCGGTGCACGTGGCGGTGGCCGGTGCGGCGGGTGTGGACTTCGCCTTCCGTCTGCGGATCTTCCAGAAGTTCGGCCGAGCGCCGCTGGAGTACCAGCTGCTCTCGGCCACCTGGCTGTTCGGGCTGATCGCGGGGCTCGTGCTGCTCGCCGTCCTGACCAGGCGCGGCAAGAGCGGGCCGGTGGACGGCGGCTCTCCGGGAGGGACTCTGTCGCCGCCGGGCCACGGCTGTCCGCAGCCGTCGTCCGGCTACGGATATCCCGCTTACGGGTATCCGGGCCGTCCCGGTTCCGGTCCCGGGTCCGGCTCTGCGGCCACCGGTTCCCGGTCCGGCCCCGGCGGCCCCGACTCTCCGCAGTCCGGCCCCGGTCACGGCTCTCCGCCGCCGGGTGCACCGGACGGCGGTTTCGGACCGCCACCGCCGTCGTCACCACCGCCCAACTGGTAGCCGACTGCCGGGCCCTGAGGGGCGGCGCCTCACCCGAGCCGGAGCGCGCGCTTGAGGAAGTCGACCTGGAGCAGCAGCAGATTCTCAGCGATCTGCTCCTGCGGCGTCATATGCGTCACTCCGGTGAGCGGAAGCACCTCGTGCGGACGTCCCGCCCCAAGCAGCGCCGACGAAAGCCGCAGGGTGTGTGCCATCACCACATTGTCGTCGGCCAGGCCATGGACGATCAGCAGCGGCCGGACGGGATCTTCCGCAGCGGTCAGACCGGCATCGGTGACCAGCGAGTTCACCGCGTATGCCTCGGGCCGCGCGGCAGGGTCGCCCAGGTACCGCTCGGTGTAGTGGGTGTCGTAGAGCCGCCAGTCGGTCACCGGGGCGCCCGCCACTGCCGCGTGGAAGACGTCCGGCCGGCGCAGCACCGCCGACGCCGCCAGGTAGCCGCCGTACGACCAGCCGCGGATCGCGACCCGCTCCAGATCCAGCGGGAAGGAGCCGGCCAGCGCCTGCAGGGCCTCGATCTGGTCGTCCAGCGTCAGGCCGAAGTCGCCGTCGATCGCCTTCTCCCAGCCCGGGGAGCGGCCGGGCGTGCCCCGGCCGTCGGCGACGACCACGGCGAAGCCCTGCTCGGCGAACCACTGCGAGGTCAGATACGGATTGTGTGCGGCGAACACACGTTGGCCATGGGGTCCCCCGTACGGGTCCATCAGCACGGGCAGTGGGCCGTCCGACTCCCGGAGACCGGACGGCAGCAGCACCGCGCACGGAATCCGCCGGGCACCCGCCTGCGTGAGCACCGGCCGGGCGCGCAGGACCGGCTGCTCCGCGTACGAGGCGACGACGGCGATCTGCTTGCCGTCCCGCAGGACCTGCACGGAGGTGCCGCTCACGTCGGTACGGGACGACGCCAGGACCGTCACGCTGCCGGCGCGCACCGCCGAGTGCACACCGGCGCCCTGCGAGACGCGTTCGATGCCCAGCTCGTTGACCCGGTACACGTGGATCTCGCCGGTCTCCGGCTCCACCGCCTCCTCACCGGCCGCCGCGGACACGAGGACGTCGCTCTCGCCGATGTTCAGGACGGCGCGCAGCTGCAACTGTGCCCCGGTCAGCACCCGGTCGCCGACCGCGAGCACGCGCGCCCCGCCCTCGTCCGCGATGCGCACCAGCCGCCCGCCCCCGAAACCGCGGGCGTACGACGACTCGGGGGCCCAGGCCGGGACGCCGGGGAACAGTTCCAGCCACGCCGCGTCCTCGTCGACGTGCACGGTCCGCGTCGCGCCGGTCTCCGGATCGACCGCCAGGTGTCTCTGGATGCGCTGGTCGCGCGACTGCACGAGCAGCAGCGGCGGGCCGGCGGCCGACCAGTGCACACGGGCGAGATAGGGGTAGGCCTTCCGGTCCCAGGTCACCTCCGTGCGCTGCCCGTCCAGGGTGACGAAGAACAGCCCGACGTCGGCGTTGGGCGTCCCCGCGGCCGGGTACGCGACCTTCGACGGTTCCCGGTCCGGATGCGCCGGATCGGAGATCCACCAGCGGCGGACCTCCCGCTCGTCGACCCGGGCCACCAGCAGCCCGTCGGAATCAGGCGCCCACCAGAAGCCGCGGGAGCGGCCCATCTCCTCGGCGGCGGCGAACTCCGCCAGCCCGTAGGTGACCTGCGCGTCCTCCGGCTCTGCGAGCGCACGGTCCTCCTGCCCCTCGGCGCCCGTCACGCGCAGCGTGCCGCCGGCCACATACGCGACGAGCCGGCCGTCGGGGGACGGCCTCGGGTCCAGGACAGGCCCCGGCGTGGGGAGTTCGCGGGAGGTACCGGCACGCAGTTCGGCCGTGAACAGCCGTCCGGAGAGTGTGAAAGCCGCCAACTCGACAGCCCCGTCCACCGCGTAGCCGACGATCCCCGCCGACCCTTCCCTGCTGCGCTCGCGCCGGGCCCGTTCCTCGGCGGACAGCTTCTCCGCCGAGCCGCCCAGCAACTCCCTGGGATCCGCGGCCGGGCGCTCCTGCGGCTGCCCGCCGTCCCCGTCCAGATCGAGCACCCACAGCAGCCCCGACCGGTCGGTTCCGGAGGCGGAGCGCAGGAACACCACCCGCGACCCGTCCGGTGACACCGTGAAGGCGCGGGGGGCGCCCAACGTGAAGCGCTGGGTCCGCGCGGACTGACGCGGAAAGGAGGGCGGTTGCGTCGACGTCATGCGACCGAACCTTAGGGGGTGTGCGCCCCCATGTGCTGCCGTGCACCGATCGATGCGTGGGCACGGATAGTTATGATCCGTAGCGCAAGGTGGGTATGAACCTACTGGCACATGTCCTGGCACATGCAATGGGACCGTCCCGACCGAATATGTGGAGGTGAACCGCCGTGGCACTCTCGATTTCGGCGGTGGTGCTGCTGGCGATCGTCGTCTTCCTGCTGATCCGGAAAGCCGGTCTCAAGGGCGGACATGCGGCGGTCTGCGTGCTGCTCGGGTTCTATCTGGCCAGCTCGTCGGTGGCGCCGACCATCACCGAGCTGACGACCAACGTCGCGGGGATGATCGGGGGCATCAAGTTCTAGGGTCTTTCGTTCGGACAGGGCCTGGCCGGTTTCAGGGGGCTCCGGACCCGAAGGTGGCGCCGCGGGCGGAGCCTCACCCGTTCTAGGGTGTCCGTATGAAGGATCTTCCCGCCCGTCGCCTGCTTCTCGTGCATGCCCATCCGGACGACGAGTCGATCAACAACGGCGCCACGATGGCCCTGTACGCGGCCGCGGGCGCCCAGGTCACGCTGGTGACCTGCACCCTCGGCGAGGAGGGCGAGGTCATCCCGGCCGAGCTCGCCCACCTCGCCCCTGACCGGGAGGACCGGCTGGGGCAGCACCGCATCGGCGAACTGGCCGCCGCGATGAAGGAGCTGGGGGTCACGGACCACCGCTTCCTCGGCGGACCGGGCAGGTTCCGGGACTCCGGGATGATGGGGCTCGAGCAGAACCGCCGGGAAGGCGCGTTCTGGAGCGCGGACGTGGACGAGGCGGCCGGGTATCTCGTGGAGATCATCCGTTCGGTGCGTCCGCAGGTTCTCGTGACGTACGACCCCGACGGCGGGTACGGCCACCCCGACCACATCCAGGCACACCGGGTGGCCATGCGGGCGGCCGAGCTGGCGGCGGAGCCCGTCTTCCGGCGCGACCTCGGCGACCCGCACGCCGTCGCCAAGATCTACTGGAACCGCGTCCCCCGGTCCGCGGCGGAGGAGGGCTTCGCCCGACTGCGCGCCATCGGCGCGGACTTTCCCGGCATCGCGGAGATCGACGACATCCCCGGCGTCGTGGACGACTCCGAGATCACCGCGGAGATCGACGGCACGCCGTACGCGGAACGGAAGGCGGCGGCGATGCGGGCACATGCCACGCAAATCGCCGTGGACGGCCCTTTCTTCGCACTCTCGAACGACCTGGGGCAGCCCTTGTTCACCACCGAGTACTACCAGTTGGTCGCCGGTGAGTCCGGGGCGGAGCCGGGCGAGCGGGAGAACGACCTCTTCGCGGGGGTTTCGGTATGAGTGACAACCGGGGCGAGAGGGGCAACCGTGCCGCACGTGGTCAGGCCGGCCGGGACGGGCGGGCAGGGGCCGCGTCCGGATCCTGGCTCACCCGTCCCCCCAAGGCCCCGAGGCTCGGCCGGATCGCTGCCTACCTGGCACTCGTGGTGCTCGGGGCGGTCGTCGGTACGGCGGGATCGCTCGTCCAAGCGGCCTGGTTCCCGGGCGGGTTGGTGCTGGCGCTCCTCGCCTCCGCGGGACTGTTCCTCGGTGCGCTGCGGGCGACGGCGACCCAGCTCGGCGCGGTCTGCTCGGCTGTCGGCTGGCTGGCGGCGATCGTCGTCCTCAGCACCGGACGGCCGGAGGGGGACGGCGTGTTCGCCGCCGGGATCGGACCGCTCGTCTACATGCTCGGCGGCATGGCGATCGCTGTGATGTGTGCCACCATGTCGCGGTTGCCGCAACCCGGCGGCGGGCAGGGCCGACTTGGCGGATAGACCCCGACAGGACCCCAGCAAGCAGCCGGTGGGGCGGGCCCCCTATGGTGGGTCGCCACACGGGGTGGGAAGCCGCCGAACTGACCATGCCCGTACGGTCGGCGAAAAGCCGCTTCCCGCAGTCCCCGGGTGTCCGTCCGCCGCGGCCAGTATGGTGGTGCGCGCCGCCGAGCCGCCCGCAGCAGTAGCTATCCAGTAAGAAACGGGCGGCGAAGCCAACCGGGAGAACCTGCTTTGAGTCGTGAAACTGACAGTTCGTCCTCCGGCCCCCAGGGGCGCGGTGGAGCCGCGTACCCCTCCGGGACACCGCCGTACGGATCGCGCCAGTATCCGTCGCTGCACCCGCAGGGCGCTCCGGACGAGGCCGCGCAGCCGGCAGCCGAGCAGCAGCCGGAAGAGCCCAAGACCGAGACGACGCTGACGACGCGTATCCGGATCAACATCCCGGGGTCGCGGCCGATCCCGCCGGTCGTGATGCGTACACCGATGAGCGACATAGACGCCGGCGCGCGTCCGGGCTCGGGCGCGCGTCCGGGCTCGGGGTCTGCTGCGGGCGCGTCCGGCGGTTCGGGTTCCGCCGCCGCGGCCGAGCGTGAGAGCGAGCGGACGGGCGGCGCGCCCCGGCCCGGTGCTTCGCAGGAGACGGCGGAGCCGCCGTCGCCCTCGGCGCCCGCGGCCGAGGAGAAGCCCGCCACCAGCGACTGGTTCGCGCCGCGCAAGCCGGCGTCGGCGGCAGGGGGCAGCGCACCGGCCGGACCCGGCGGATCCGCGTCGGCTCCGGCCGGCGGCCCCGGCACGAACGGTGCCGGCAGCCCGAACGGCGCCGGCGGATCGGCCCCCTCAGCTCCGCGGTCGGGCCTCGCGGCCCTTGCCGAGCAGGCAGGATCCGCCGACGTGTCCGCCGGCCCGTCCGGTCCCCGGCCCGGCGCCGGCGCCCCGGGTGGCCCCGGCCAGGGCAACGGCTTCGCCCCCGGACGTAGTACGCCGCCGCTGGGCGTCCGCCCACCGGGTGCTCCGGACCGGACCGGCGCTCCCGCAGGACCCACGTCCGGCCCGGCCACCGGCAGCATGCCACTCGGCCCCCGTACCGGCCGTCCGGCGCCGGAGGTCGGCGGCCCGGGCACGGGTGCGCCCAGGATGTCCGACGACACCGCCGTGCTCACCCCGCAGAAGCCCGCCCCCGACGGCGGCCCCGGCCGTGGCCATGTCTCCGGTGACACGCTCACCAGCGGCATCCCGGTGGTTCCGAGCGAGCACCGGTCGCCGTTCTCGTCGCTCGGCGGACCGCAGACCGGCCCCGGCACCGGTCCCAATCCCCTCCTGACGCAGCCCGGCCCGCAGGCCGAGAGCGGCGGCTTCTCCGTACCGGAGTTCCCGGCCGGTCCGGGCGGAGCCGGTGGTCCCGTCGCTCCCGGAAGCGGCGCGGACGCCGCCAGGCCCGCGCCCCGGCCCGCGCCCGCCCCCGCGAAGAAGGGCCGCTCCAAGCTGGTGCTCGCCGGCGCCGGCGTGGTCGGTCTGCTCGGCATCGCGTACGGCGCCGGGCTGCTGCTCAACCACTCCGACGTGCCCAAGAGCACCACGGTCCTCGGCGTCGACATCGGCGGCGGGACGAAGGACGAGGCCGTCAACAAGCTCGAAGCCGGCCTCGGCGACCGTGCCAAGGCCCCGCTGCAGCTTTCCGTCGCCGGCAAGAAGGCTGAGCTGCCGCCGGACAAGGCCGGTCTCTCGCTGGACAGCCAGGCCACCGTCCGCGCCGCCGCGGGCAGTGACTACAACCCGGTCTCCGTCATCGGCTCGCTCTTCGGCGGCGAGCGCGTCGCCGAACCGGTGATCCTCGTCGACGAGGAGAAGCTGAGCGTCGCGCTCGCCGACCTCGCGGGCACCGCGGGCTCGTCCAGCGACGGCACGATCCGCTTCGAGCCCGACAAGGCCGTCGCGGTACCCGGCAAGGCGGGCCAGTCCCTGGACGTCGGCCGCTCGATGATCTCGGTCAAGGACGCCTACCGCGCCCAGGTCCAGACAGGCAGGCCGAACGTCGTGGAGCTGCCGGTCGCGACCCGCCAGCCCACGATCACCCAGGCCGAGCTCGACCGGGCGATGAAGGAGTTCGCGGAGCCCGCGATGTCCGGCCTGATCACGATCAAGGCGGGAACCAAGCAGATCCAGTTCGGCCCCGCGAAGTCGCTGCCGAAGATCCTGTCGATGAAGGCGATCGACGGCAGGCTGGTCGAGGTCTACGACAAGCAGGCCATCGACCAACTGCTCGAAGGCGTCTTCGACGGGATCATGATCACCAAGGGCGACGGCAAGCAGCACCAGGTCACCGCCGACGACGTGGCTCAGGCGATGGGCCCGGCCCTGCGCGGCAAGACGCCGGCGGAACGCACGGCGGTCATCGAGCTCGACCCGAGCTGATTCGCGGCGGCGTTGAAGGAGCCCCTTGCCCGACTCGGGCAAGGGGCTCCTTCACTGCGTGCGGGTTACGCGGAGTTCGTAGCGCGCTGTCCGGTCCCGCAGGCCGGTGGGGAGAAAGATCCTCGAGCTGTGGGTGCCCGCCGAGGAGCTGGACGAGTTCAACGCGCACCTCGTGGGGGAGATCGAGGTCGTCCACGAGTTCAGGTGAGCTGGGCAGGGCGCGCTCAGTTGAGTCTGGCCCGCGCCGCGCGGGCCTGGCTCCTGATCGTCTCCGCCGTCGTCGGCTCGACCGCGGCCACCACCTCCGCGTACGTCTCCATCTCGGTCGCGCCCGCCAGGAAATCCCCTCGCTGGACGAGCACTTGGGCTCGTTCGTAGCGGAGGCGGGCCGGGTGGGAGGGGAGGAGGAGCAGGAGGTCGAGCGCCCAGAGTGCGACCGCCGAGTGTTCTGGGCGGAGGGCCGCCCAGGCGCGGATGTTGTTGAGGATGCGTGAGACGACCGCCGGCGTGTCGGCGGGGGTCAGCATCGACGGCGTCAGAGGGCCGCCGGTGGCGCCGGTCACGAGCAGTTCGGTGTCCTCGGCCGTGAGCAGGCGGCCGGCGGCGAAGGGATCGGCGAGCAGCTGTTCCCCCAGGTCGCCGAAACCGACCACGAAGTGGCCCGGCAGGGCGACTCCGTAGACAGGGGCGCCCGCCCGGCGGGCGACCTCGATCCAGACCACGGAGAGCAGGATCGGCAGGCCGCGCCGGCGGTCGAGCACGTGGTGGAGGAGCGAGGCCTCGAGGTTCTGGTAGTCGCCGGGCGTGCCGTGGAAGCCTTCGCGGCCGCCCAGCAGGTCGGCGAGGGCCGCAGCCCACGCGTGCGGCCCTCTCAGGCCGTACGGGAGCAGCCCGGCGAGGCGGTCCAGTTCGATCTGGGCCGCGTCCATGCCCGCCTCGTCCAACGACGGGTCCGCCTCCGCCCCGATGAGCAGGCACAGCGTCGCGAGGTCGGGCCGCTCCGCGCGGGCCTCCTCGGCGAATCGGGACCGCCGGTCGTTCTCGTGCATACGCGGCCTGCCCTACAGTGCCCGGTAGTGGTGGTAGTGGTGGTGGACGCCGAAGCCCATCGCTTCGTACAGGGCGCGTCCGCCGTCGTTGTCGGACTCCACCTGCAGCCAGGCCGCCGAGGCGCCCTCGTCGAGTGCCCGGCGAGCCAGGGCGGCCATGACGGCCGTTGCGAGCCCCTGGCGCCGGTGTACCGGGTCGACCTCCACGGCCATGAAGCCCGCCCAGCGTCCGTCGACCACACATCGGCCGATGGCCGCAGGGGCGTCACCGGATCCGGGCACGGTCGCGAACCACACTGAAGGGCCGCTGCCCAGGACCTGGAGTACATGTGGTCCGGGCACACCGAATCGCTGGTAGCGCCGCAGCCACGGCTCGTCGACGGAGCGGGAGAGCTGGACACGGGAGACGTCGGCGTCCAGGTCCCCGACCGCCGCCAGCCCCCCGACCTGCACCTGCGCCGTGACCTCGCGCCGCCAGCCCCGCGCCTCGAGCTCCGCGCAGAGCGCCTCCTGCGTGCCTGCCGCCCCGGTCGCCGTCTGGATGTACGCCGGCAGACCGCGCGCCGCGTACCAGTCCGTCACCCGGGCGAGCGCGGCGTCGATCGGCAGGCCGGGATCGCCGAGCGGCAGCACGGAATTGGCACGCCGGGTGAAACCGCCCGCGGCCCGCAGTTCCCAGCCGCCGAGCCGCCCGCGCTCCACCGGCTGCCAGGCACGTGCCGTGACCCCCGCGAGCTCGGCGAAGTCCGCCGCGGGACCCCTGCGCCGGGCCGGCGCCGCCGGTACGACCTTTCCCGCGACCAGGGACGATTCCGGGATGCGGACACTCTCACCTGTCCGGCGTGTGATCAGCAGCACACCGGCGTTCCATGATGTGAGAACACCAACCGTGTCGGTGAACTTCGCGACCGGTGCTTCAGCAGCGCTCAAGCATCGGACGGAGACGCGTTTGCCCACGTCAGCGGGTGTAATGCGGACCTCGAGTCGTCCGCCCGCAGTGAATTCCACAGCTGTGAGAGCCCCTCCTGTTCGGTTCGTGGCCAAGAACGGAGATACTAGGGGCGGGCATCGACGACGCCGCGCTCCCGCGCAAGCCAGCCCTTACCGAGGAGGAACGACAGCGTGACCTACGTCATCGCGCAGCCTTGTGTCGACGTCAAGGACAAGGCGTGCATCGAGGAGTGCCCCGTCGACTGCATCTACGAGGGCTCCCGGTCCTTGTACATCCACCCGGACGAATGCGTCGACTGTGGTGCTTGTGAGCCGGTCTGCCCGGTCGAGGCCATCTTCTACGAGGATGACACCCCGGAGGAGTGGAAGGACTACTACAAGGCGAATGTCGAGTTCTTCGACGAGCTCGGTTCGCCCGGTGGTGCCTCCAAGCTCGGCCTGATCGAGCGCGACCATCCCTTCATCGCCGCCCTGCCGCCGCAGAACGGCTGATCAGAACCGCATGTCCCCGGTCCCGTACGGTTCGTCGTCCGTACGGGACCGTGGCGTTTGGCGCGCCGGCGTCGACGCCCCGTAATGAAAGTGAGCGCCGCCGTGCCCGCAGTCTCCTCACGACTCCCCGTCTTTCCCTGGGACAGGCTCGAGCCCTACAAGGCGACGGCCGCCGCCCACCCCGACGGCATCGTGGACCTCTCGGTGGGCACTCCGGTCGATCCCGTTCCCGAGCTGATCCAGAAGGCCCTCGTCGGCGCCGCCGACTCGCCGGGCTACCCGACGGTCTGGGGCACACCCGCGCTGCGCGACGCGCTCGCCTCGTGGGTCGAGCGCCGGCTCGGGGCGGTGGGCGTGGCGCACACCAACGTCCTGCCCGTCGTCGGCTCCAAGGAACTGGTCGCCTGGCTGCCGACGCAGCTCGGCCTCGGCGCCGGCGACAAGGTCGCCTACCCGCGGCTCGCCTACCCGACGTACGAGGTGGGGGCGCGGCTCTGCGGCGCGACCCCGGTGGTCTACGACGACCCGACGGAGCTCGACCCGGAGGGGCTGAGGCTGCTCTGGCTCAACTCGCCCTCGAACCCGACCGGCCGCGTGCTGGACAAGGACGAGCTGACTCGGATCGTCGCCTGGGCGCGGGAGAACGGCGTGCTGGTCTTCAGCGACGAGTGCTACCTGGAGCTCGGCTGGGAGGCGGAGCCGGTCTCCGTCCTGCACCCGGACGTCTGCGGCGGCACCTACGAGGGTGTGGTGGCCGTCCACTCGCTCTCCAAGCGGTCCAACCTGGCCGGCTACCGCGCCGCGTTCATCGCGGGCGACGCGGACGTGCTGGGCGAGCTTCTGCGGATCCGCAAGCACGGCGGGATGATGACCCCCGCGCCCGTCCAGGCCGCCACGGTGGCGGCGCTCGGCGACGACGCGCACGTCACCGAACAGCGCGCCAGGTACGCGGCCCGGCGCACGGCCCTGCGCTCCGCCCTCGAAGGGCACGGCTTCCGGATCGAGCACAGCGAGGCCAGCCTCTACCTGTGGGTCACCCGCGACGAGCCGTGCTGGGACACGGTCGCGTACCTGGCGGAGCTCGGCATCCTCGTGGCGCCCGGTGATTTCTACGGGGAGGCCGGCGAGCGCTTCGTACGGGTGGCGTTCACGGCGACCGACGAGCGGGTCGAGGCGGCGGTCAAGCGCCTCGGCTGAGCCGCTCAGGGCGCGGCGGCGGCCACTCGGGGAGGTCGCGGGCACCAGCACGCCGGGGCGGCACCACGGTGTGGTTGCGGCGGCGGCGTCAGACACCACGACGCCACGGGGCGTGGAAGGGCCCCGGGAGCAGGGACTCCCGGGGCCCTTCGGACGGGCGCCGTGCGTCAGCCGCCGAGCGGCAGGCCGCCGAGGGAGCTGGTGGGCAGGCCGCCGCCCGTCAGCGAGTCGGTCGGCAGACCGCCCTTGGTCGCGCCGCCGACCAGGCCGCCCGCCTGCCCGGCGGCGTCACCGCCGACCTTCTTGGCGACAGGAGCCGCCGACTTGGCCGCCTTGCCGACCGGCTTGGTCGCGACGGGGGCGGCCTTCTGCGCCGACTTGCCACCGACCTGGCCGGCCACCTTGGTGGTCTCCTTCGAGACGCCGTCGACCGTGCCGCTGACGTTGTCCGTGTCGAGGGCCGAGAGGCCGCCGACCGGTGCCTGCGGGAGTTCCACGGCGCCCGCGGAGCCGGCCGCACCGACCACAGGAGCTGCTCCCGCCGCGATGAGCAGCGCGGCACGGGCGATCCGACGGGTCAGGGGGAGGGACATGATGCTCCTTGAGACGAGAGGACGTTCGGAATGGTGCCTGTCCGGCGTTCGGACGTCCTGACAACCGTGGGGAGGCGGGGAGAAGTTGCGGTGCGGCAAGGTAAAGAATTGGTAACGCGTCGCATTATCGGCCTCGGATAAAAACGGGCAAACACTGCATCGCGCAGGGGTGTGCCGAACCGTCACTTCCCCCTGGTGCCAACGGGTTCGGTGTCTCGCGGAAGAGGGTCTCGCCCGGAGAGGAAGAGGTGCCTGCCGAGCTGACCGGACTGCCTCGTTCGAGGGAAGGTTCGGACTACTGGGCGATACGGATGCGGACGTTCTCGGTGCGGCGTTCGGCGGTACCGGACGAACGCCAGCCCTCGTCCGACTTGTCGGCGCTCCACACCCGGCCCGAGAACGAGACCTCCTCGATGCGGAGTTCGGCCGCCCGCGCGACCGCCCAGTGCGCCAGCTCCCAGCCGCGCCTGGCGCCGTCGTCACCGCGGCCGTCGCCCTGACCGCCGGGGCCGCCGGCCCCCGCCTCGCCCACGCCTGCGGTCGTCTGGACCGGGACGGACACTTCGCGGGCATCCACGTCGCTCCCGAGGCCGCGACCGCTTCCGTCCTTGGGCAGTATCCCGGGCCCGAACGACCGAGCCAGCTCCGCCCGCACCTGCGCCGGATCGCCGCTCCGGCCACCGCTTCCGGTCCCGCAGGTCAGGGTCGCGGAGGCACGGCCCGTGAGAGCCGCCGCCAGCAGCGTGGCGTCCGGCTCGTGTTTCGCGTACGCCTGGGGGAAGCCGCTGCGCTGGACGCGCTGCGCGGCGACGGTCAGCGGCAGCCGCGAGTAACCGGGCACCTCGGCGAGATGGTCGTAGAACTTCCCGGAGGCGTAGACCGGGTCGAGGATCTGGTCGGGCGTGCCCCACCCCTGGGACGGGCGCTGCTGGAACAGGCCGAGGGAGTCCCGGTCGCCGTGCTCGATGTTGCGCAGCGCCGACTCCTGGAGGGCCGTCGCCAGCGCGATCGTGACCGCCCGCTCGGGCATGCCGCGGGTCGTGCCGACCGCGGAGATCGTCGCGGCGTTCCCCGCCTGCTCGGCCGTGAGCTCGTACGACGGTCCGTCGCCCTCTGCCGTACGTACGGTGCAGCGGGGCGCCCCGCCCCCGGTGACGTACTGCACGACGACGTAACCGACGAGGGCCAGCAGCACGAGGAACGCGGCCGCGAAGCGCAGGGAGCGGCCGCGCCGGACGGGAGAGGCGGTCTCGGACACCTGCCCACCGTACTGGAGCCCGCGCGGGGGCCGGATGGGAGGCTCTAAGGTCTCAGACATGCCTGAGACCGCTCTTGACCTCACCCTTGACGCCCCCGCCCTGACCGCCGCCCTGGTCGACTTCCGGTCGGTCAGCGGTGACGAGAAGCCGCTTGCCGACGCCATCGAGGAAGCGCTGCGCGCGCTGCCGCACCTCGTCGTCGACCGGCACGGCAACAACGTCGTCGCCCGGACGCACCTCGGCCGGGGCGAGCGGGTCGTCCTGGCAGGGCACATCGACACCGTCCCGATCGCCGACAACGTGCCGTCACGGCTCGACGAGAACGGCATCCTGTGGGGGTGCGGAACCAGTGACATGAAGTCGGGCGTCGCCGTCCAGCTGCGTATCGCGGCGACCGTTCCCGAGCCCAACCGCGACCTCACCTTCGTCTTCTACGACAACGAAGAAGTGGCCGCCCACCTCAACGGTCTGGGACATGTGGCCGAGGCCCACCCCGACTGGCTGGACGGCGACTTCGCCGTTCTGCTGGAGCCCTCCGACGCCCAGGTCGAGGGCGGCTGCCAGGGCACGCTGCGGGTGCACCTGCGCACGGAGGGGGAGCGGGCACACTCCGCGCGCAGCTGGATGGGGTCCAACGCCATTCACGCCGCGGGTCCGATCCTGGCCCGCCTCGCCGCGTACGAGCCGCGCCGGCCCGTCATCGACGGGCTCGAGTACCGCGAGGGCCTCAGCGCCGTGGGCATCGAGGGCGGTGTGGCCACGAACGTCATCCCCGACGCATGCACCGTGGTGGTCAACTACCGCTACGCCCCGGACCGCAGTATGGCCGAGGCCGAGGCGCATGTCCGAGAGGTGTTCGCTGACTGCGGTGTGAGCGAGATCGTGGTGGACGACCACACCGGCGGGGCGCTGCCCGGCCTTTCGCACCCTGCCGCTGCCGCCTTCATGGAGGCTGTCGGCGGAACCGCCCAGCCCAAGTTCGGCTGGACGGACGTCTCGCGCTTCAGCGCTCTCGGAGTGCCCGCGGTCAATTACGGGCCGGGCGACGCGCTCTTCGCCCACAAGCGGGACGAGCACGTCGCCGCCTGGAAGATCACGCACTGCGAGGAGCGGCTGCGCGACTGGCTCACTTCCTGACACCGGCGGATCGCCCCGATTTCGCCCTTCGTAACGTTCGCCGACCTACCCTGACCAGAAGCAAATGATGTTCGGCGGAGGGAGCAGGTCATGAGCAACCCCGAGGGATTGCGGGCGCTGGAGGAGCAGCGGCTGGGACCGGTACTGCGCCGCAGGGAACAGATGCAACCGACCACCACCGACCAGCGGCTGCTCGACACCGAAGGCGACTCCCAGTGGGTGCACACCGACCCCTGGCGGGTCATGCGCATCCAGTCCGAGTTCGTTGAGGGATTCGGCGCCCTCGCCGAACTGCCCAGCGCGATCAGCGTCTTCGGCTCCGCCCGCACCCCGGTCGGCACACCCGAGTACGAGATCGGAGTACGCCTCGGCCGGGCACTGGTCGGCGCCGGTTTCGCGGTGATCACGGGCGGCGGCCCCGGCGCCATGGAAGCGGCCAACCGCGGCGCGCGCGAGGCCAAGGGCATCTCCGTCGGTCTGGGCATCGAGCTGCCCTTCGAGCAGGGCATCAACCCGCATGTCGACATCGGGGTCAACTTCCGCTACTTCTTCGTCCGCAAGACGATGTTCGTGAAGTACGCGCAGGGCTTCGTCGTTCTGCCGGGCGGACTGGGCACGCTGGACGAGCTGTTCGAGGCGCTCACACTCGTCCAGACCCGCAAGGTGACGCGCTTCCCGATCGTGCTCTTCGGCACCGGGTACTGGAGCGGCCTGGTCGACTGGCTGCGCGACACCGTGGTCGCCCAGGGCAAGGCGTCGGAGCGTGACCTGCTGCTGTTCCACGTCACCGACGACGTGGAGGAGGCGGTGGCCCTGGTCACCAAGGAGACGGGCAGATAGCCTGCGGCCGCCCGGGCCCCGGACGCGTCCGGGGCCCGTTCCCGGCACCGGATCCGTGCGCCGACCCGACCCGGACGTGCGTATCGGGGGGTCTTGGCCACGCTGTTCGGGCTGCGCGTCGGCTCGCGGATCGGGCGTCGCGTCGGGCGTCGCGTCGCGTCAGGCAAGCCCCCGGCGGGCGACCGCCGGCTGACGGTGGCCCGCGATCGCCGCCACCATGTCCAGCACCTGCTTCGTCTCCGCCACCTCGTGCACGCGGTAGACCTGCGCGCCCAGCCACGCGGACACGGCGGTCGTCGCGAGCGTGCCCACCACCCGCTCCTTGACCGGTTTGTCGAGCGTCTCCCCGACGAAGTCCTTGTTGGACAGCGAGACCAGCACCGGCCAGCCCGTCCCGGTCATCTCATCGAGCCGACGGGTGGCCTCCAGGCTGTGCCTGGTGTTCTTGCCGAAGTCATGACCGGGATCGATCATGATGCCGTCCCGGCGTACGCCCAGCTCGACGGCCCGCTCCGCGAGTCCGAGCGTCACCCGCAGAATGTCCGCCATCACGTCGTCGTAGACGACCCGGTGCGGGCGTGTGCGGGGCTCGGCGCCGCCCGCGTGCGTGCACACGAGACCCGCCCCGTACCGAGCGGCGACCTCCGCCAGCTTCGGATCGACCCCGCCCCACGCGTCGTTCAGCACATCGGCACCCGCCTCGCAGACCGCGGCGCCCACATCGTGGCGCCAGGTGTCGACGCTGATCACCACGTCCGGGTGGCGCCGCCGCACCTCGGCGACAAAACCGACCGTGCGACGTGCCTCCTCCTCGGCGGTCACCTCCTCGCCGGGGCCGGCCTTCACGCCGCCGATGTCGATGATGGCGGCGCCCTCGGCCACCGCCTGCTCGACCCTGGAGAGCGCGGGCTCGTCGCGGAACGTCGCACCCCGGTCGTAGAAGGAGTCGGGCGTCCGGTTCACGATCGCCATGATCACTGGCTCGTGTGCGTCGAACTCACGCCGTCCCAGCCGCAGCATCCGCTGTTTCCTCCTCAGCTCGTTCGCCTGCGACCCTAACCGTCACTGTCCCGTGGCACGATCAGCACCGGAGAGTTTTCCGCTCGGGTAAGTTCCCCGGGGACGTACGGGAAGTTCGGGGAGAGGGTCGCTCGTGTTCTGGTTCTTGCTGATCGCGATGATCGTGGTCGTCGCGGCGGTCGCCCTCGCCGTGGTCGGCGGCAGCGACAGCGCGGCCCTGCCCGAGGCGGCGCCGGAGCAGCTGGTGGACCCGCTGCCGTCGGACCGGCCCGTCGGCCGCGCCGACATCGACGCCCTCCGGCTCCCCGTGGGCGTGCGGGGCTACCGCATGGACGACGTGGACGACGTACTCGGCCGCCTCGGTGCGGAGCTCGCCGAGCGGGACGCGCGCATCGCCGAGCTGGAGTCGGCGCTGGCCGGGGCACAGGCGACCGCGGTGGGCAAGCCCGGCATGTTCACCAAGCCCGGAGAGGAGCCGGACAGGTGACCACGGTGACCGGCGCCGCCGTACCGGGCCCGGACGGCAGGCTGCGCTGCCCCTGGGGCCTGTCCACCGTCGAGTACGTGGCCTATCACGACGAGGAGTGGGGCCGGCCGGTCCACGGCGACGACGCCCTGTTCGAAAGGCTCTGCCTGGAGGCCTTCCAGTCCGGCCTGTCCTGGATCACGATCCTGCGCCGCAGGGAAGGATTCCGCGGCGCTTTCGACGGCTTCAAGATCGCCTCGGTCGCCGCGTTCACCGACGCCGACGAGGAGCGCCTCCTCGCCGACCCCGGCATCATCCGCAATCGCGCCAAGATCCGGGCGACCCTCGCCAACGCGCGCGTACTCGCCGACTGGCCCTCCGGTGACCTGGACGCTCTGATCTGGTCGTACGCCCCCGATGCCGCGCGGCGCCCCGCGCCCCGCACGATCACCGACGTACCGGCCGTCACCGACGAGTCCACGGCCCTGGCCAAAGAGCTCAAGAAGCGCGGTCTGCGTTTCGTGGGCCCGACGACGGCGTATGCCCTGATGCAGGCGTGCGGCCTCGTCGACGACCACCTCGCCGACTGCGTCGCGCGCGGCGGCGCCCGCTAGGACAGGGCCCGGCTTCTCAGCGGCCGAGGTACTTGGGGGCCTCCTTGGCCAGGAACGCCTGCACCGCGATCGCGTGGTCCTCCGAGGCGCCCGCCCTCGCCTGCAGCTCCTCCTCCTTGTCGAGCGCGTCGCTCAGCGAACGGTCCGCGCCGTACGCCAGCGACTCCTTCAGTGCCGCGTAGGCGACCGTGGGGCCGTCGGCCAGGGCGCGGGCCACCGCGGCGGCCTCCGCGGCCAGCTCGTCCGCCGGGACGAGCCTGTTCGCGATGCCCCACTCGTACGCCTCCTGTGCGGAGAACGAACGGGGGAAGAGCAGCAGGTCGGCGGCGCGGCTCCGGCCGATCAGGCGCGGGAGTGTCCACGACACCCCGGAGTCGGCGGTGAGCGCCACACCCGCGAAGGACGTCGTGAACTTGGCGGTGTCGGCGACGATCCGGTAGTCGGCGGCCAGCGCGAACCCGAGACCGGCACCGGCGGCCACTCCGTTGACCCCGGCCACGACGGGCTTCGGCATCTCGGTCAGGGCCCGGACGATCGGGTTGTAGTGCTCCCGGACGGTGCTCATGACGCCGCCGTCGCCCGAGTCGCGGGCGGACGCGAGCAGCGACACGTGCTCCTTGAGGTCCTGCCCCACGCAGAACGCCTTGCCCGTCGCGGTGAGCAGCACCGCACGCACGGCGCTGTCCGCGGCAGCGGCCCGGGCGGCGTCACGCAGGGCGACCTTCGCGTCCACGTTCATCGCGTTCATGGCCTCTGGCCGGTTGATCGTGATCGTCGCGAGTCCGTCGTTCACGTCGTACAGCACCGAGTCGGCCATGGCGGGTCCCCTTTTGTCGTTCTGACGGCAGTGTCGAAGCCAGCATGGCGGAGATCGCCGGAGGTGGACATGTGACCTGCGTCTAACAATCTTCGCCGGGTGCCGTGCGGGCGGTGGCGAAGTATCGCAGGCGGATCGCCGAATTGAGTGGTTTTGCGAGAGCGCGTTGCGTAAGCGATGCCGACTGATGTTGGTCTTTGGGTCCCGCCATGCGGGATAATGGCCTGGAAGCAATGTGTTCGATGCCGGTGACACAGCACCTCTCACGGGGCCGCCGGCTGCGATGAGCTGGTTTCAGGAAGGGGAACGAGCATGGCGGCCATGAAGCCGCGGACGGGCGACGGCCCGCTCGAGGTGACCAAGGAGGGGCGGGGCATCGTCATGCGCGTTCCGCTCGAAGGCGGCGGTCGTCTTGTCGTCGAACTGACTCCGGACGAAGCCGATGCACTCGGTGACGCCCTGAAGAAGGTCGTCGGCTGACGCGTCCTGATTCTTCACTGCCCCGGCCCGCGAAAGCGCGCCGGGGCAGTGCGTTTTCCTGGCGGGCACGCCGGGCCGGTAACGGCTCCGCGTGGAGCCCGGTTCGGGGAGAGGCGGGGTGGGGGAACGCTTTCGCGCAGCGGCCGTGTGCCTCAGTGCGCACCCGGGACCGGTCAGGCGCGGCGGACCGCGCAGAGGAGGCCGTCCCCGACCGGCAGCAGCGTCGGCAGCAGCTCTTGGCTCTCCCGGACCGCCCTCAGCAGCTCACGTACCCGCAGTACCTCCGTCGGCTGCGCCGCCGAGTCGACCGTACGGCCCTCCGCGAAGACGCCCTCGAAGCAGACGAGCCCTCCAGGCCGCAGCAGGCGCAACGATTCAGCGAGATAGTCCAGCGACTCGGTCCGGTCGCCGTCGCAGAACACGAGGTCGTAGCCGCCGTCCGCCAGCCGCGGCAGGACATCGAGCGCCCGGCCCGGAATGAAGCGTGCCCTGTTCGCGGCGAAGCCCGCCGCGCGGAAGGCCTCCTTCGCGAACTGCTGACGCTCCGGCTCCGGATCGACGGTCGTCAGCACGCCGTCCGGGCGCATGCCCTGCAGCAGGTAGACCCCGGAGACTCCCGTACCGGTCCCGATCTCGGCGACCGCCTTGGCGTCGGCGGTGGCCGCCAGCAGTCGCAGCGCGGCGCCGGTGCCTGGAGACACCGAGGGCAGCCCTGACTCCCGGGCCCGGTCCCGGGCCCAGCGCAGAGCGTCGTCCTCGGCGACAAAGGCGTCGGCGAACGCCCAGCTCGTCTGCCGGTTGGCGGTAATGACCCTCTCCTGTCCCCGTAGTTGGCGCGACGCTGACTGTATCCGCTGCCCCCGGGAACCCGCAGATGGGACCGGTCGTTGTTCAGGGCAGGTGGGAAGCACACAGGTCGCGGCCGGAAGCCGGACCCAAATCCACGTAAAGATTCTTATCCGGAGCTAACGGGCGAGGTGGCTATGGTAGGGGCTCCGCTGGACACCACCACCAGAGCCGACAGGGGAGGTGCGGCTGCACCTGCGGATCGGGGAGGAGTGCTCCGGCGTCTTCTCAGATCGGTGGGTGAGCCGAAATCCGTGACCAACACTGCTGACCGTTCTGTGCCCTCCGACTCCGTCACCACCGCGACCTTCGCATCGGATGCGGAATCGCAGGCGTGGACCCCTCCCACCTGGGAGGAGATCGTCAGCACCCACAGCGCACGGGTCTATCGTCTGGCGTACCGCCTGACGGGTAATCAGCACGACGCCGAGGACCTCACCCAGGAGGTCTTCGTCCGTGTGTTCCGTTCGCTGTCGACGTACACCCCCGGCACCTTCGAGGGCTGGCTGCACCGGATCACCACGAATCTCTTCCTGGACATGGTCCGTCGCAAGCAGCGCATCCGTTTCGACGCGCTCGGCGACGACGCGGCCGAGCGGCTGCCCAGTCGCGAGCCCTCGCCGCAGCAGGTCTTCAACGACAGCCACTTCGACGCGGACGTCCAGCAGGCGCTGGACACCCTCGCGCCCGAATTCCGCGCCGCCGTCGTGCTCTGTGACATCGAGGGTCTGTCGTACGAGGAGATCGCCGCGACCCTCGGCGTGAAGCTCGGCACCGTCCGCAGCCGGATCCACCGCGGCCGCTCCCATCTGCGCAAGGCTCTTCAGCACCGCTCCCCGCAGGCCCGGGCGGAGCAGCAGCGCTCGCTCGCCGGGGCCGTCGGGCTGGCGGGGGAGGGTGGACCGGCGTGAACGGCACCAGTCCGACCCCTGCGGAACAGCACCTGGGGGACCGGCTCGCCGCGCTTGTCGACGGCGAGCTCGAGCACGACGCCAGGGACAGGGTTCTGGCCCATCTGGCGACCTGTCCCCGCTGCAAGGCCGAGGCCGACGCCCAGCGACGCCTCAAGAACGTTTTCGCGCAAGCCGCGCCGCCGCCGCTCTCCGAAGGGCTGCTCGCGCGGCTCCAAGGCCTGCCTGCGGGCCCTGCGGCCGGAGACGACGACGAGCCGGGCCCCTTCGGCGGAGGACGTCTCGCGGGCGGGGTGTTCGGAGGACTGAACCCGTCGGCGGGAAGACCTGCCGACCCCCGCGCGGAGATGTTCGGGTACGTCCCCGGCGGCGCGCACGCCGCCGTCCTGCCGGGTGGCGGGAGCGGATTTCGCATCCACGAGGTGGGCCGCGCGGAGGCTGAGCGCTCGCCCTGGCGCGGCAGGCGGTTCGCCTTCGCGGCGGCCAGCGCCGTGTCGTTCGCCGCGATCGCCCTCGGCGGCGCCGTGCCCCTCGACATGACACCGGACTCGGCTTCGCGCGGTCAGGGCGGCGGGAACAAGGTGAATCCGCTGCGCACCGCGACCCCGACCACTGCTACGACCGGCGTGAACACAGGAACCGGTGGTGGTGCCGCATCCGTCCGCGGCACGGAGGGCGACCGCCGGCGCGGTGGTGGAAGCGGCCAGACCAGGCCCGATGCCGGGCCGGTCGTCGCCGCTGTCCCCGGTGAGCCGGCGGGCCAGATGCTGAACCGTCCCCTGGGCGTGTCGCCGTTGGCGCACGCCTCCTCCATGACGCCGTCGACACGGCCGACGGGGTCGGTGTTCCAGCTGGCGGCCACCCCTGCGATCGGACCGACGGCCGATCCCGTTCTCCCGCCCCCGGCGGCCCCGACCCGGCCCGCCCAGCCGCTGTCGCCCTTGCCCTGACGAAGCCCTGTCCGGGACCTGACCAGGACACTGCGCACAGATTCGCAAACCTGGTTGAATCTCAGCGGGTGCCCCGCGGGGGCGCCGCAGTGGTCGGCAGTTTGCGGGGAGAGCATGGACGACGGGAAGCCCACCGGGCCCAAGGCGAAGTGGTGGAGCCGCCCCAGTACGGGACGCGGAGCAACCTCCGGGCAGGAGGCCGCCCCCGAGGCGCCCGCGTCGCCCGAGGTGCCCGCGCCGGCCGACGCACCCACCCCGGCCGACGCATCCTCTCCGGCCGCTGTGCCCACTCCGGCCGACGTGCCCGTGCACGATGACGCGGCCCCCGCGGCCGATGACCGCGCCGGGGCATCGGCCGCGCCTGCCGGGGAGTCGTCGGCCGCCGCGACGGCAGAGGCGGCTGACGTACCGGCGACCGGGGCGCTCGCCGCGCCACCGAGGCCGAAGCCGCTGCACGACCCCGACCCCTACAGCACTCCGCCGTACGGCGGGCCCGGGCCCTGGGCGCCCGCGCCCCCGGTGCAGCGCCCCGTGCCGACGCCGGCCCACGGCACGCCGGTACCGCCGCACTACCCGGCACCTGGCACCCAAGGCGGATACGCCCAGCCGCAGCCGCAGCCGCAGCCGCAGCCGCAGCCGCAGCCGCAGCCGCAGCCGCAGCCGCAGCCGCAGCCGCAGCACGCCCAACCCCAACCCCAGTCCCAGCCGCACGCCCAACCCCAGCAGCACACGCCGTCCTCCCAGCCCGCGCCCCAGCCGCACCCGTCGCCGCAGCCCCCCACCCACGCACACGCCGCTCCCGCTCACGCCCTCGAGCGGCCGCAACCCCTGTCCTCCGTCTGGCTGCAGTACGACCCGTGGAGCGCGCCCGGACAGCCGCTCACCCAGCACGGAGAGCCGGCCGCTCCCCGCAAGCGCCGACGCGGCCCGCTGCTGATCGGCGCGGTCGTGATCGCGCTCCTCGCGGGCGGCGCCGGCGGAGTCACAGGCGCCTACGTGGAACGCAACGGCGGCATCACCCAGGTCGAGCTCCCGCAGGCCGGACCGGAAAGCGCCGCCCGCGCTCCCGACAGCGTCGCCGGCATCGCCGCCAGCGCCCTGCCGAGCGTCGTCACCCTCCATGTCAGCGGCGCCGGCGAACAGGGCACCGGAACAGGGTTCGTGCTCGACCAGCAGGGCCACATCCTGACCAACAACCACGTCGTCGACCCGGCCGGGACGGACGGGGACATCTCGATCACCTTCAGCGGCGGAGAGACCGCCAAGGCCACGCTGGTCGGCAAGGACAGCGGCTACGACCTCGCCGTCGTCAAGGTCACCGGCGTCTCCGGCCTCAAGCCGCTGCCGCTGGGCAATTCCGACAACGTCAGGGTCGGCGATCCCGTCGTCGCCATCGGCGCGCCCTTCGATCTCCAGAACACGGTCACCTCGGGAATCATCAGCGCCAAGGAGCGCCCGATCACGGCCGGCGGCGAGAAGGGCGACGGCAGCGACATCAGTTACGTCGACGCCCTGCAGACGGACGCGCCGATAAACCCGGGCAACTCGGGCGGCCCGCTCGTGGACGCCCAGGCCCGGGTCATCGGCATCAACAGCGCCATCCGTGCCGCGGACACCGGCGCGGGGCCCGACGGCGGCCAGGCCGGCTCCATCGGACTCGGTTTCGCGATCCCCATCAACCAGGGCAAGCGAGTGGCCGAGGAACTGATCAACACGGGCAAGGCCACCCATCCGGTGATCGGGGTCAGCCTCGACATGAAGTTCACCGGCGACGGAGCACGGGTCGGCGACAAGGGCCAGGACGACACGCCCGCGGTCACCCCGGGCGGCCCTGCCGCGAAAGCGGGCGTCAAGCCGGGTGACGTGATCACCGAGGTGGACGGCAAGCGGGTGCACAGCGGCGAGGAGCTGATCGTCAAGATCCGTGCCCACCGCCCGGGGGACCGCCTGGAGCTGACGCTGAGGCGCGGCGGTGACGAGCGGACGATGGCCCTCGTGCTCGGCTCCGCGGACAGTTCGTGACCATCTCGGCGGTGCACGGACAGTACCGGCCCGACAACTTCGCCAGGTACCGTGGATCGGACTCGGACCCCATCCGACCTGCGGGCCGCAGCGGACACGGAGAACACAGAGAACACGAGGAGCAGCAGGGTGTTCAATGACATAGGCGGACTAGAGCTGATCGCGCTCATCGTTCTCGCCGTTCTCATCTTCGGTCCGGAAAAGCTGCCCAAGGTGATCCAGGACGTCTCCCGCGTCATCCGCAAGGTCCGCGCCTTCTCAGAGAGCGCGAAGGACGACATCCGCAACGAGCTGGGTCCCGAGTTCAAGGACTTCGAGTTCGAGGATCTGAACCCGAAGGCGTTCCTGCGCAAGCAGCTCGCGGAGAACGACGATCTAAAGGAACTGAAGGAGCTGCGGAGCAGCTTCGACCTCAAGAAGGAGATCAACGAGGTCGCCGACGCCGTCAACGGATCGGAGCATTCCGGTGTGTCGGAGGGTTCCGTCCCCGCCGCGGTGAACGGCTCCCCCGGAGGCGGTCCCGACCTGCTCAAGAAGGGCGAGAAGGCCGCTCGGGACGAGCGCCCGCCCTTCGACGCCGACGCCACCTGAGCGCTGTCAATCCATGCGGGCGGGGACCGGGTGGCTATTCTCTCCATCTGTCCGGCAGTGAGGACGCCCGAGGGGGGCGGGTCCGCTGCAGGTGTGAAAGACGGAGGAGGCGGCCGGTTACATGGCGACGACGAGCGGGGTGACGGAGCAGGACGCGGAGGGCGCTTCGCCGGCCCAGAGCGGCTACAGGTCCCGTACGGCGCAGGGGGGCACGGCTGCCCGGCGCACGGCGGAGGGTTTCAAGAACGCCGCCTTCCCCTGGTACGCACTGGACGAGGCCTTCACCGGCCCCCGCCGGCTGATGCAGGTCGGCGTCGCCGCTGACGGCACGGTCCAACACGGCGCGATCGGACACGGCGACGAGCCGACGATACGGTCCGAGACGGCGGGCACCGAGAAGGAACGCTTCACGATCGTGGTCACCGTCGCGGCCAGCCCTCTCAGACGCAGCGGCGACGGCACGGGCGTACTGGACGCCACCACCGTCTCCTCAGCCGCCTGGCTGGCCGGTTCGGGGCTGCTGGCCCACACCTGGCCGGAAAAGCTGGACCACTCGCTGCGCGACGACTGGCTGGAGCAGCAGACGGAGACCGCGTTCGAGCTCGCCGACGATCTGGACGGCCCCGCATGGTCGGCCCTCTCCCTGCCCGTGGACGGGGTGCCGACAGAGTTCCACTACCGCGAGTCCGAGTTCGGATGGGTGCTGGCGGGGACCACGAACTCGGGCGTGCACATCGGGGCGTACGGGCGCGGCATGAGCGCATACGGCCTGGGGTTCGCGGTCGTGTCGAACCCCGCGGCCTACGCGGAAGGCCAGGTCTGAACGAAAGACCCTGGATGCGCACGAAGATGCGGCACTGCTCAAGGAGCGGCGCCGTCGGCGAAGGGACGCTGCCCGAGAGCAGCGCCCCTTCGCCGTGCCAGGGCGGCACCGGAC
>NZ_JBEXRZ010000092.1:0-26309 GCF_040613325.1 Streptomyces sp. NPDC006283
GCACCGTCGGAGGGCCGGAGCAGTCCCGCCGCCAGGTCGAGGAGGTACCCGCGGCTCTCGTCGTATCTCGCTTGACGCGCTTGCGCGCGCTAGGCGGACTTCCGGCTGTCTCGCGGGTGCACCGCGATGTTCATGGCGCCGGAGCGGAGGACCGCCAGCCGCTCGGCCAGCACTTCCTCGAGCTCCTCGCGGGTGCGCCGCTCCATGAGCATGTCCCAGTGCGTGCGCGCCGGCTTGCCCTTCTTCTCTTCGGGGCCGTCCCCGTCAACGAGGAGTGCCTGGGCGCCGCACGCCTTGCACTCCCACTCCGGCGGAATCTCCGCCTCGACCGAGAACGGCATCTCAAAACGATGTCCGTTCTGGCATGCGTACTCCACCGCCTGGCGCGGGGCCAGGTCGATGCCGCGGTCCGTCTCGTAGCTGGTAACCACAAGTCGCGTGCCGCGGAGAGCTCGCTCACTCATGAATCGTGCCTCCCGGGCTTGTCGCCCACAGGACAGGTGTCGCTGTCGTCGTCATCCGGTCAACGTCCGGTCGGCGGTAAAGATTCCCGTTCCGGGTCATGCGTCGCCCGTCGTGCCGCTGCTTTGCCATTGGTTGGGGTACCCACCAGTGCCCGGTTTGTCACATCTGACCGAAAGTGTCACCCACTGATTTCACTATTCAAGCACGCAGTAACGGTCCGCCTGGCAAGCCAAAGGCGTACACTACCGGCCTTTCACTCAGGCGTCTAAATCCGCTCCGGAACCGGGTTCCCCGCAGCAGCGACCGCACGCCTCACCGGAACCCTCGCGAGCAGCACGAATCCCAGCACGAAGAAGATCACCAACGAGATGATCGCGTCCCGGTAGCTGCCCGTGATCTGATACGCCAGCCCGAAGACGAGCGGCCCCAGCCAGCTCAGGCCCCGGTCGCTCATCTCGTACGCGGAGAAGTACTCCGCCTCCTTGCCTCGCGGCACCAGATGCGAGAACAGCGAGCGCGACAGCGCCTGGCTGCCGCCGAGGACAAGTCCGATGCCGGCCGCCAGGCAGTAGAACCACAGCGGCTCGCCGGCGGGCAGGAAGTACCCCGCCGCCAGGATCGACGTCCACACGGCGAGCGAGCCGAGGATCATGCGCTTCGCCCCGTACGTACGGGCCAGCCGGCCCATCAGCAGCGCACCCGCCACGGCGAGCACCTGCACCAGCAGCACCGCGGTGATCAGGGTCGTCTGGTCCAGGTCCAGCTCCTCGGAACCGTAGACGGAGGCCTGCGAGATGACCGTCTGCACCCCGTCGTTGTAGACGAGATAGGCCAGCAGGAACGACAGCGTCAGAGGATGACGCCGCATGTCGCGCAGTGTGGCCCTGAGCTGGTTCCACCCCGCCCCGACTCCCCCCTCGCCGGAAGGTGCGATCCGGCGGTCCCGCAACCGCCGCAGCGGGATCAGGGTGAAGGCACCCCACCACAGACCCGCGGAGGCCAGACAGATGCGGACCGCGTCGGACTCCGACAGGCCGAAGGAGTCGTGGCCCGAGTAGACGGCGAGATTCAGCAGCAGCACCAAGGCGCCCGACGTGTACCCGAAGGCCCAGCCCCGCGAAGACACCGCGTCCCGCTCGTCCGGCTCCGCGATCTGCGGCAGATACGCGTTGTAGAGGGCCATCGACACGGCCAGCGACGCGTTCGCCACGATCAGCAGCAGCGCGCCGAGCAGATAACGGTCGCCGTCGAGGAAGAACATCCCCGTCGTCGCTGCCGCCCCCAGGTACGCCGCGACGGCCAGCAGCGGCTTCTTGCGGCCCGACCGGTCCGCTGCCGCCCCGGCGAGCGGCATGATCAGTACCGCGAGCACCACGGAGACCGACACGGCGTACGGGAAGACGGAGCCGGCACGCACCGGTATGCCCAGCGGATGCACAAAGCCGTCGGCGTCCGCCGCGGCCTTCGCCACCGACGTCAGATACGGCCCGAGGAACACCGTCAGAACGCTCGTCGAATAGACGGAGCACGCGAAGTCGTAGAAGTACCAACCTCGTTGCTCACGTCTGCGGGCACCCGCGCCCTCGTCCTCGCCCGTGCCGCCAGTGCGGTCCGCGGTGTCGGCCGTCACCCCCGCGCCCCCTTGTTCGTGCCGTCGCAGACGCGCCGGATCAGTCCCACACGCCCCGGTCACTCAGCACGGTGCGCAACGTCTCCAGATGATCGGTCATGATGCCATCCACGCCAAGGTCCAGGAGCGCGGCCATGCGATCGGCGTCGTTCACCGTCCACACATGGACCTGCAGACCCCGCGCGTGAGCCGCCCGGACGAACCGCCGGTCCACCACGCGGATACCGCCCTGCGTCTCCGGTACCTGCGCGCAGACCGCGCCGCTGCGCACCGCGGCAGGTATCCCGTACGACCCGAGACGCAGGCCGAGGACGCCGCGCACCCCATAAGAGGTCGCCAGCCGGGGGCCGGCGAGGCGCATCGCGCGCGCCACCCGCCCTTCGGAGAACGAACCGACGCACACCCGGTCCCAGCTGTCCGTCCGGCGGATCAGATCCACGAGCGGCACCAGCGCGGACTCCGCCTTCAGGTCCACGTTCCACCGGGCCGAAGGAAACTCCTCCAGCAGTTCCTCGAACAGCGACAGCGGCTCCCGGCCCGCCACCCTCGCCTTGCGCACCTCGCTCCACGGAAGCGCTCCGATACGCCCCCGTGCATCGGTCACCCGGTCCAGCGTCGTGTCGTGGAACGCCACCAGCCGGCCGTCGGCCGTCGTGTGCACATCGGTCTCGAAGTAGCGGTAACCGGCATCGGCGGCACGCCGGAAGGCCGCCGCCGTGTTCTCGATGCCGTCGGCCGCTCCGCCGCGGTGGGCGAAGGCGAGCGTCGAGGGGTGGTCCAGGTAGGGATGGCGTATGCGGGTCACGGTCGAAGTATCGCGCGCCGAGGTGACCCCGTGGCGACCACGGTGCTGCGTCCGTCCCCCTCCCGGACGGCGAACAGGTGCAGGAACAGCTGTGCCAGCGGCCCGATCGCCAGCGCGTACGCCACGGTCCCCACGCCCACGGAACCGCCGAGCGCGAAACCGGTCACCACCACGACCACCTCGATCGCCGTACGCACCAGGCGGATCGACCGGCCGGTGAGCCGGTGCAGGCCGGTCATCAGGCCGTCACGGGGGCCGGGGCCGAAGCGGGCCGCGATGTACAGGCCCGTCGCCATGCCGTTGAGCACGATGCCCGTGACCATCAGCGGGATCTGCCCCGCGAGCCCTCGCACTTCCGGCACCAGCGCGAGTGTGGCGTCCATCGCGATACCGATGACGAACACGTTGGAGACGGTGCCGAGCCCGGGCCGCTGCCTGATCGGAATCCACAGCAGCAGCACCACGGCGCCCACGATGATCGACACCACGCCGATCGTCAGCCCGGTCAGCTCGGCCAGACCCTGATGCAGCACTCCCCACGGCTCGAGCCCCAGGCCTGCGCGCACGAGCAGCGCCGAGCTCACTCCGTACAGCGCCAGGCCGACGTACAGCTGCAGCAGCCGGCGGGTGAGATGCGCGGACACGATAGCGCCCCCTGTCTGGTGTTGGTGGACTGATGCATGCCACTCTGTGGCCATGGAACATTCGGCAACCATGGCCAATTCTGGGAAGGTGGACTGATTTCCATGACGCAGTGGACCTCTGCGGTGGGCGCGGCCCAGCTCGCCCGTCAGCTCACCTCGCAGCAGCCCCGCCCCGCCGGCCCCGGCACCCGCAAGCCGCCGGCCTACCGGGCGCTCGCCGACGGCATCCGGCTGCTCGTCCTGGAAGGCCGCGTGCCGGTCGCGGCGCGCCTGCCCGCCGAGCGTGAACTCGCGCTGTCGCTCGCCGTCAGCCGAACCACCGTCGCCGCCGCGTACGAGGCACTCCGCTCGGAAGGCTTCCTCGAGTCCCGCCGCGGCGCCGGCAGCTGGACCGCCGTGCCCGCGGGCAACCCCCTGCCCGCCCGTGGTCTCGAGCCCCTGCCCCCCGAATCGCTCGGTTCCATGATCGACCTCGGCTGCGCGGCACTGCCGGCACCCGAACCGTGGCTCACCCGCTCCGTCCAGGGCGCCCTGGAGGAACTGCCACCGTACGCCCACACCCACGGCGACTACCCGGCCGGCCTGCCCGCCCTGCGCCAGATGCTCGCCGACCGCTACACCGAGCGCGGCATCCCGACCATGCCGGAACAGATCATGGTCACCACCGGCGCGATGGGCGCGATCGACGCGATCTGCCACCTGTTCGCCGGCCGCGGCGAGCGCATCGCCGTCGAATCACCCTCGTACGCCAACATCCTCCAGCTCATGAGGGAGGCGGGCGCGCGGCTCGTGCCCGTGGCGATGGCCGAGGGGCTGACGGGGTGGGACCTCAACCGCTGGCGCCAGGTGCTGCGCGACTCCGCGCCGCGCCTCGCGTACGTGGTCGCCGACTTCCACAACCCCACCGGCGCGCTCGCGGACGAGTCCCAGCGCCGCGCCCTCGTGGAGGCGGCCCGCTCGGCCGGCACGGTCCTCGTCGTCGACGAGACCATGTCCGAGCTGCACCTGGACGCCGACATCACAATGCCCCGGCCCGTCTGCGCCTTCGACCCCGCCGGCTCCACCGTCCTGACCGTCGGCTCTGCCAGCAAGGCCTTCTGGGCGGGCATGCGGATCGGCTGGGTCCGCGCTGCCCCCGACGTCATCCGCTCCCTCGTCGCCGCCCGCGCCTACGCCGACCTCGGCACGCCCGTCCTGGAGCAGCTGGCGATCAACTGGCTCATGCGGACGGGTGGTTGGAAGGAGGCCGTCGCCGTCCGCCGCGACCAGGCACGCGAGAACCGAGACGCGCTCGTCGCGGCGGTGCGCAGGGAGCTGCCGACCTGGGAGTTCGACGTCCCCCGCGGCGGCCTCACCCTGTGGGTCCGCACGGGAGGCCTCTCCGGCTCCCGCCTCGCGGAGGTCGGCGAACGCGTCGGCGTCCGCGTGCCGTCGGGCCCGCGCTTCGGCGTCGACGGCGCGTTCGAGGGCTACGTGCGGCTGCCGTTCACCGTCGGCGGCCCGGTCGCCGACGAGGCGGCAACCCGCCTCGCGGCAGCGGCCCGCCTGGTCACCACGGGCGCCTCGACATCCACGGAGACGCCCCGCACGTTCGTGGCGTAGCGAGTTCGGGGGCCACCGGGTCGGCCGCACCGGGCGTTGCACCCCGCCGGGCTTTGGCCTTTGGGGGCTGCCCATCCCTGCAGGGCGTTGCCACCTCTGGTTCGTGGCGGCCGGGGTTCGTTGCCGGGGGGTGTGCGGGGTTGCGCCCGCCGGTTCGTGGTGGCTGGGGTTCGTTGCCGGGGGGTGTGCGGGGTTGCGCCCGTCGGTTCGTGGTGGCCGGGGCCTGCTGTCCGGGGGGTGTGCGGGGTTGCGCCCGTCGGTTCGTGGTGGCCCGCGCCCTGCCGGGGGTTGGGCGGTGTGTGGCCCCCAGGCTCGGCCTGGTGCGGATGCCGGCCTTCCCGCCCCAGCGCCGGCAACGGCGGTCTGCGGCTCGCGGCGCAAGGTGCCGCCCGGGGTGCGGTCGGCAGCCCCGCTCACGCCCCGCCCGCAAGGGGCGGGCTGAGGGGCTTTCCCCTCCGGACCCGAGACGCACGCGTGGCCCGGCAGGGGAGCGTCACCTCCCGGCCGGGCCACGGGACGTCGCGGGTCAGCCGGTTCCGCCCAAGGGAACCGACGGCGGGGTGAGCGGTTTCGCCGGGATGCCCGGCGGGGCCGTGGCAGCCGCCGCGGGTTCCGTGGCGGCGGGGTCGGGCGGCAGCAGCGCCAGGACCGCCTGGCGGTGGGCCTCCGTCGTCGCGTCGTCGAACGGGTCCGGCGTCGCGGGTACTTGCAGGCGCAGGACCGGCCCCGTACCGAGCCGTGCGTACCCCCGCCCGGGCGGCACGTCGGTCGTCGGTGTGGTGCGGGGTGCCTCCCCGAGAACCGCTTCGACCTCGGGGAAGCCGGCCGGGCCGAGCGTCACGCGGGCCCGGGTGTGCGTCCGTACCGCCTCGGTGAGCGCGCCGATGCTGTCGAACTGCTCGGCGACGACCACCGTGACGTGCGCCGCCCGCCCGTGCCGCAGCGGCACGGAGAGCAGCTCCTGGGGGTCCATGTGCCCGTCGGCGGCGGCCAGGTGCCCGAAGACGCTGGGCCGGTCCATGAGAATCCACAGCGGCCGCTTGGTGTCCTCGGGCACGGGTTGCCCCGCCTGCCGGGCGCGGTTGGCGGCGATGAGCCGCCGCTCGGTCTCGTGCGCGGCCCACTCGAGGCTGGCGAGCGCGCCGGCCAGTCCGCACTCGACGGCCAGTACGCCGGTGCGCCCGGTGAGGCAGGCGTACTCCCCGGTTCCGCTGCCTTCCACGATCAGTACGTCCCCGTGCTGCAGCGCCTGCAGGGCGATGGAGCGCAGGAGGGTCGTGGTGCCGCTGCCGGGCTCGCCGACGACCAGCAGGTGCGGCTCGGTGGAGCGCGGTCCGGTGCGCCAGACGACCGGGGGAGCCTGGCCGATCTCGTCGCCCCGGATCACCGGCACCGTGCGCTGGACCGCGTCGGCGTCGGTGAAGCCCAGCACGGTCTCACCGGGGACGGTGACAAAACGCTGGGCGGCGATGGCGGTGGACAGGGCGGGCAGCACGCTCATGACGAGCTGGTTGCCCTCCTCGTCCCAGGTGAAGAGATACTCCCGCCCGCGCCCGGACTTCGCGTGCAGCAGCTGCTCGATCCGTGCCCGGGCGGCGGTCTCGCCGTCGGTGAAGTAGGCGGGGTACGTGACCCGGAGCCGGGTGAGCCGGCCGCTGTCGTCGAACTCGTACTCGGTGAAGGCCTTGCTCCACTCCCCGCCGTGGGCGAAGAGCGGAGCCGGGTCGTCGGTGAGGGAGAAGTACGGGACCAGCGCTTCGTACAGCGCCTGCAGCCGGCCCGCCTCCGCCTCGTCGGGACCCGTCGTGGCGGGCACCCTGACCCGCCCCTGCCAGGCGGCCGCGGCCATGACCGTGATCAGGGCGAGCAGCGGCCCGTACGGCATGACCGCGACCACCAGGACGCAGGCGGCGACGAAGAAGAGGGCGGGACCGCGCCGCTCCTTGGGAGTGCCGGCCCACTTCTGCCGTGCCACGGCGGCCAGCTTCCGCAGACCACGCGAGACCGTGATCAGCGGATGGAGGACGTCTGTGGCGCTGTCGGCGGCCGTGCGGGCGATCGCTCGGCTGCGGGCGATCTGCGCGCTGCCGCTGCTCAGAATGCGGGGGAGTGGACGCCGGGCCACATCGTCTCCTGGGTGCTGAAGGGTGCGGACGGTCAGAACTTGATCCCGCCCAGTAGTCCGGCCAGGCTCGTCGTGCCTGCCTGGATGCTGGGGGCGATCGCGGTGCCCGCGAGGAAGAAGCCGAAGAGCGCGGAGACGAGCGCGTGCGAGGCCTTCAGGCCGTCCTTCCTGAAGAAGAGGAAGACGATGATGCCGAGGAGCACGACGCCTGACATGGACAGAATCATTGGAGTTCTCCTGGGTGAGGGGACAGTCACCTTGAGTTGTTCCAGGCTCACAGCAAGTATCTATGCGACAAAAGGTGCATATAGGTGAACTATTCGGCATTTCACTGCACTGGCGGACAGTCGGTCGTTGCACGGCGGGCAAAGGGCAGGACCGCAGGGCACAGTGCCCCCGCGACGTGATCCTTTGCCGCCGACGCGCCGCGTCATGTCGGCCGCCGGGCAGTACCCTGTCGATTCACTCGTACGGCTGCTCCTGCCGTGCGCCCCAGGTCAAGTGGTGAAAGGCGGTACGTCCCATGAGTGAGGTCCCGGACTCCGAGGTGATCGAACTCGCGACCAAGGTCTTCGACCTGGCGCGTCAGGGAGAGACCGACGCTCTGGCCGCCTACGTCGACGCGGGCGTCCCGGCCGACCTGACCAACGACAAGGGCGACACGCTTGTGATGCTCGCCGCCTACCACGGCCACGCCGACGCGGTGGAGGCGCTTCTGGCCCGCGGCGCGGAGCCGAACCGGGCCAACGACCGCGGCCAGACGCCTCTCGCCGGCGCGGTCTTCAAGGGTGAGGACGCCGTGATCCGGGCTCTCCTCGCCGGCGGCGCCGACCCGCAGGCAGGCACCCCGTCCGCGGCGGATACCGCGCGGATGTTCGGGAAGACGGAACTTCTGGAGCTGTTCGAGGGCCGCTGAGCGCCCTGCGGGCAGCGCCCGGTCAGCAAGGAAGAGGTCGCCACGGGGGGCGCCGTAAATGTGGTCGCGGTGGCGAAATGGGTGGGTCATCATGACGTCAGCCCCATCCCGGACGACATCAACCGGGAGTTTCCCCTGGGGCCACCGAAGAGAGGCAGAGGAAGATGCTCTACAACAAGCGGAAGACGCGTATGACGACGGGCGGCCCTACATGCTGCTGCGCGGCCTAGGCACTCCACTCCCCGGTCGCGTCGACAGCTTGATGTGAGGCATTTTCCATGTTCGATCCAGTCATAGCGCCGAGCGGCACCCTGCTCGGCCTGCTGCAGAGGGGCCGCGGCGACGGCACGCTGCACGCGCTCGCCGCCCCGCGGGCCGAAGCGCTCGCCGCCCTCAACCACTGCGTACTCAACGATCCCCGCCACGACTGGCAGGTCGAGAACCGCTCCCTCTACTACGCCCGGCTCTACCTCGATCTCCACGGCAGCCTCGAGGAGATCGAACGGCATCTGTGCGATGCCGACGACCACCTCGACACGGACGAGTGCCGGACCGGCCTCGCCCTGGCGGTGCTCGGGCATCTCGCCTCCTACGGCAGGGGCGACGCGCTCGCTCTGCTGCGCCGGTACGCGACGCACGGCGCCAACTGGGCCTGGGCACTCGACGAACTCGCTCTGCGGGACGACGACGCGGGCCTGCGCGCACTGGCTGCCCCGATCCTCGCCAGATTCCCCGCCACCCCGGAAGGCGAGGCCGAGCTGGCCGCGGCCGTACGCGACTCCTTCGAGCCGCGCCCCTGGCGGCTGTGGGCGGAGGACGGACGCGAAACGGTCGGGGCCAGGATCAGGGCCGCCCAGGAGGCGGGCTCCTTCGACCGCTGGCAGCGCCAGATGCGCCCCTCGGGGCCCCGGCCGGGCTGGAGCGTCCAGGCGGTCCTCGACTGGGCCGACCAGGGCCTGGAGCGCGGCGGCGCCCTGCACGTTCCGGCAGCCCGCTGCCTGACCGCCGTGGCGGGGCCGGAGGACCGGCCCACGATCGTCGAGGCCGCCCGCACCGGATCCGACGGCGCACGCTCCGCCGCCCTGCACTACCTCGCCGAGTCGTGCGACCCCGTTGTCCTCGACCTGATCGAGATCGCGGTGACCTCCGGCCCCCGGACCGTCGCCGACGCGGCAGTCGCCGCGTTCGAGCGGATGTGCGGCGAGCCGGCCGTGGACCGGGCACGCAGCTGGGTGCACCGCCCCGACGCTCTCGGTGCTTCAGCGGCCGGCGTACTCGCCTGCCGCGGCGGAGCCGGCGACGCGCAACTGGTGCTCGGCGCGCTCCGCGAGACCGTGCGGGCGGACGGACCCGACGCCCCCCTGTTGTGGACCCTCGTCGACGGAGCCGGGCGCCTCGGCATCGCCTGCGCCGCCCCCGTCCTGCGCCATGTCTACCGGGAGACGGCCTCCTCCCATCTGCGGGGCCGAGCCGCCCGGGCGCTCGCCGCCACCGACCCGTCCTTCGCCACCGGCTTCGCCGTCGAATGCCTGTGGGACTGCGAGGAAACCACGCGAGAAGTCGCCGCTCTGCACGCCGAGACCGGTGATGTGCGCGTCGCCGAGCGGCTCCGCCGGCTCGCCGCCGACCCGGCGGAGGAGGCCGAGGTACAGACCGCGGTGCGGAGCCGTATCGGCCCGGACAGGCCGGGACAGTGACGGCAGGCGGTCCGGCGACCGCCTGAAGAGAACGGCTGCCTGAAGAGGATGGCCTGAAGGGGATCCGACGACGGCCCGAGCTGTCCTGCCGGGCCGCCGGCGGGCGGCCCGCGGCCCAAGGACGATTCAGGATGTTCGGCGGTGGTTACGGGCGGGCTGACGCCGGTCGGCGGCCCGTCCGGCCACAAACGCTCACGGGACGTTCCGCATACGGAAAGATCCACGTTGGCGCAGCCACTCCGGGCACGACGAGAACACGGGTATGCGTGTCGTCATCGTCACCGAATCCTTCCCGCCAGACGTCAATGGTGTGGCGCACTGCGCCCAGCAGACCGCCCGGCATCTCGCCGCCCGCGGTCATGAACCGCTCGTCATCGCCCCGGCCGTGGCCGGGGCCGACGGCTTCGACACCGACGCCCCCTGCCCGGTGGTGCGCGTTCCCTCCCTGCCGCTGCCCGGCTATCCGCAGGTGCGCGTCGCCCTCCCCAGCCGCAGGGTCGCCGCCGCGATCACCGCGCACCGGGCCGATCTCGTCCACCTCGCCAGCCCCTTCGTGCTGGGGGTGCGCGGCATGGCGGCCGCGGCACGGCTGGGGCTGCCGGCCGTCGCCGTCTACCAGACCGACCTCGCCGGATACGCCCGTACGTACGTCGGAGCGGGCGAAGGCGCCGCCTGGCGGCGCATCAGGGCCGTGCACAGCGCCGCCGACCGGACGCTCGCTCCGTCCACAGCGGCGAAGCGCGACCTCGAGGAGCACGGCGTCGAGCGGGTGCGGCTGTGGCCGCGCGGAGTCGAGACCACACGCTTCCGGCCGGAACTGCGCGACGAGGAACTGCGCCGGACCCTGGCCCCCGGCGGCGAACTGATCGTCGGATACGTCGGCAGGCTCGCCCCCGAGAAGCACGTCGAACTGCTCGCCGGGGTCTGCGCCATGCCCGGCGTGCGCGTGGTCGTGGTCGGTGACGGGCCCAGCGAGACGTCGCTGCGCGCCGCCCTGCCGGGAGCCGTGTTCCTCGGCCGCAGGACCGGCGACGACCTCGCCCGGATCTTCGCCTCCCTGGACCTCTTCGCGCACACCGGCCCTTACGAGACGTTCTGCCAGACCGTGCAGGAAGCCATGGCGAGCGGCCTGCCGGTGATCGCTCCTGCCGCCGGGGGCCCGCTCGATCTCGTCGGCCACGGCCGCACGGGACTGCTGGTGGAACCGCACAGCGCCGACGCCGTACGGGCAGCCGTCGGCGTACTCGCCGACGACCAGGCTCTGCGGACCGCCTACGGGCGGGCCGGGCTCGCCGCAGTCGAAGGCAGGACCTGGGCCGCGGTCGGGGACATGCTGCTGGACCACTACGCCGATGTGCTCGGCGCGCGTACGGCGGTGGCGGCATGAGCGGGGAGCGGGGGCTGCGCATCGTACGGCTGGCGAACTTCGTCACCCCCTCGTCCGGCGGGTTGCGCACCGCGCTTGCGGAACTCGGCCGCGGATATCTGGCCGCGGGACACGAGCCCGTGCTCGTCGTCCCGGGCGACGGGGAGAGCGACCGGACGACCGACCAGGGGCGCGTCATCACCCTGCCCGGACCCGAGATCACCGGCACCGGCGGGTACCGGGTGCTGGCGGGCCGGCGGCGGCTGCGGGACGTGCTGGACGAGCTGGCGCCCGACCGTCTCGAGGTCTCCGACCGCACCACCCTGCGCTGGACCGGGGAGTGGGCGCGGCGCAGGCGTATTCCCTCGGTGATGGTCTCGCACGAGACGGCGGACGGAGTGCTGCGCACCTGGGGGCTCCCGGAGGCGGTCGCCGCCCGCACCGCGGACCGGCTCAACCGGCGCAGCGCCTGGGCCTATTCGCGGATCGTGTGCACGACGGAGTGGGCCGAGCGCGAGTTCGTACGCATCGGGGCGCGCAATGTCGTGCGGGCCCCGCTCGGCGTCGACCTGCGGCGCTGCCGGCCGGGCCGTCGCAGCACGGTGCTGCGTGCGCGGTACGCGGCCGGAGCCGACGTGCTCCTGCTGCTCTGCTCCCGCCTGTCGGTGGAAAAGCGGCCCGGCACCGCCCTGGACGCGCTCGCGGCACTGCGGGCGCGCGGTCTGCGGGCGTCGCTGGTCGTCGCGGGCGACGGCCCGCTGAAGGGGGCGCTCGTGCGCAGGGCGCGCGCGGAACGGCTGCCCGTCGAGTTCCTCGGCCACCTGCCCGACCGGGAGGCGGTCGCCGACCTGCAGGCGGCGGCCGACGTGTGCCTGGCACCCGGTCCCGCGGAAACCTTTGGGCTCTCCGCTCTCGAGGCCCTCGCCTGCGGCACGCCGGTCGTGGTCAGTGCCTCGTCGGCGTTGCCCGAGGTGGTGGGCGACGCGGGCGTGGCGGTAGCCGACAGCGGGGAGGACTTCGCCGGCGGTGTCCTCGACGTGGTCTCACGACCCAAGGACGGGCGCCGCGCAGCGGCGAGGGCACGCGCCGAACTCTTCGACTGGCAACGCTCGGTGACGGCGTTCCTCGCCGCCCACGAAGCCCTGCCGGTCGTCGGCCGCGCCGCTGAGCCGGGAGGCCGCTGATGCCGGCGCCCGAAGCACCCCCGGAGGCCTCCGGGGAAGCGACCGGGGCTTCCGGCGGCGCGCACGTTGCCACCGCACCACCGGGAGACAGACGCACCCCGCCGGGGACGCCGACGCCGGCGGCGGGAGCGTGCCGGCCGGTGCGGTTCGCCGCCCTCGGCGACTCGCTGACCGCAGGGGTCGGCGATCCCGTCGGGGGTGCCTGGCGGGGGTGGGCCGCGCTGCTCGCCGCCGGGGTCGGTGGCGAGGACGCGCCGGTCGTTTTCCGGAATCTCGCCGTCAGCGGCGCCCTCAGCAAGGACGTCGCCGAGCTCCAGGCACCGGCGGCTCTCGCGTTCGCACCCGACATCGCCTCCGTCGTGGTGGGGGTGAACGACACGCTGCGCCGCACGTTCGACATAGCGGACCTCGCCCGCCGCCTCGATGACGTCTGCTCCGCGCTCGCCGCCCGCGGGACCGTGCTGCTGACGGCGTGCCTGCCCGATCCCGGCGCCATGTTCGGGCTGCCGGCGCCGCTGGCGCGGCCGCTGGCCCGGCGGCAGCGGGCCGTCAACGCCGTCGTCCATGCGCTGTCCGACCGGTACGACACCGTCCATCTGCACGCCGCCCACGCCGCCTGGGTGCGGGACCGGGCCATGTGGAGCGCGGACCGTCTGCACCCGGGGGAACGCGGGCACCGCATGCTCGCCCGGCGTTTCCACGAACTGCTCGCCGCGCGCGGCCTGGCCCACGGTCAGGTGCCCGGTGCAGAGCCCGACCAGCCCCGACCGACCCGCGCCGCGGCGCTGTTGTGGCTGGCCACGGCGGGCACCGGTTGGGTGGCTCGACGCTGTACCGACCTCCTGCCGCAGTTGCTGCGGCTCGCGGGCGACGAGGTGCAGCACTGGGCCCGTGGCACCAGCGCGCGCCTGGACCGCAGCGCGGAGCTGGCCCTGTCCGCCGCGCTCGCGGCCGTGTCGCCGGCCGTTCCCGGCGCCCGGATCGGGGCAAGAATGGGGGAATGGCCGGACGCTGGGAGTTCTGGATCGACCGTGGCGGCACGTTCACCGACGTCGTGGGCAGGCGCCCCGACGGACGGCTCGTGACCCGCAAGCTCCTCTCGCACAACCCCGGGCGCTACCGCGACGCCGCCGTCGCCGGCATCAGACTGCTGCTGGGCACGCCCGCGGACCGGCCCGTACCGGCCGGCCTCGTCGCCTCGGTCAAGATGGGCACGACCGTCGCCACCAACGCCCTTCTGGAGCGGCGCGGCGAGCCGACCGTGCTGGTCGTCACCGAAGGCTTCGGCGACGCCCTGCGCATCGCCTACCAGAACCGGCCCCGCCTCTTCGACCGCCACATCGTGCTGCCGGAGGCCGTGTACGACCGGGTGATCGAAGTGCCCGAACGTCTCGACGCCCACGGCGACGTCGTACGGCCCCTGGACCTGGCGGCCGTGGCCGAGCGGCTGGAGGGCGTACACGCCGACGGCATCTCGAGCGCCGCCGTCGTCCTGATGCACGGCTACCGCTACCCCGACCACGAGCGGCGCATCGCCGAGAAGGCACGCGCCCTGGGCTTCACCCAGGTCAGCTGCTCCCACGAGGTGAGCCCGCTGATCAAGTTGGTGCCCCGCGGAGACACCACCGTGGTGGACGCCCATCTCTCCCCGATCCTCCAGCGGTACGTCGACGAGGTCGCAGCCGAACTCGTCGGGATCCGTCTGATGTTCATGCAGTCCAACGGCGGTCTGCGGGAGGCGACACACTTCCGCGGCAAGGACGCCGTACTGTCGGGCCCGGCCGGAGGTGTGGTCGGAATGGCCCGGACCTCCCGCCGGGCCGGCTTCGAGAAGGTCATCGGCTTCGACATGGGCGGCACGTCCACCGACGTCTCGCACTACGCGGGCGAGTTCGAGCGCGAACTCGGCACCCAGGTGGCCGGTGTCCGGATGCGCGCGCCGATGATGAGCATCCACACCGTCGCCGCCGGCGGCGGCTCCGTGCTCCACTTCGACGGGCGCCGCTACCGCGTGGGTCCCGACTCCGCCGGCGCTGTGCCCGGGCCCGCCTGCTACCGGCGCGGCGGACCGCTCACCGTCACCGACGCCAATGTGATGCTCGGCCGGATCCAGCCCGCGCACTTTCCGGCCGTGTTCGGCCCGGACGGCAACGAGCCCCTGGACGACCGCACCGTACGCGAACACTTCGGCGTGCTGGCCGAAGAGGTCGCCCGGGCGACAGGGAAGCGGCACACACCCCAACAGGTGGCGGCCGGATTCCTGGACATCGCGGTCCTGAACATGGCGAACGCCGTGAAGAAGATCTCCGTCCAGCGAGGCCACGACGTCACCCGCTACGCGCTCACGTCGTTCGGCGGCGCCGGAGGTCAGCACGCCTGCGCCGTGGCCGACGCCTTGGGCGTCGGCACCGTGATCGTGCCGCCGCTCGCGGGCGTACTGTCCGCGTACGGGATCGGGCTCGCCGACGCGACCGCCATGCGCGAGCAGTCCGTGGAGGCCGAACTCGACGAGCAGAGCATCGTCCGCGTCCGCGGCATCTGCGACGAGCTGGCCTTGCGCACCCGTTCCGAGCTGCGCGCCGACGCGGTCCCCGACGCCGCGATCACCACGCGCGCGAAGGCGCTGCTGCGCTACGCGGGCACCGACTCGAGCCTGCCCGTACCGCTGGACTCCGCCCCCGTCATGCGTGAGGCCTTCGAGTCGGCCCACCGCGCCCGTTACGCCTTCACCATGGACAAGCCGGTCGTGGTGGAGGCGGTGTCCGTCGAGGCGGTGGGCGCCGCGGGCGACCACGACGCCGTCGTCGTCGGGGAGCCGGGCACGCCGGCCGAGTCGGGGACCCACGACCGCGTGCCGATGTTCGTCGGAGGAGAGCGGCGGGAGGTGCCGCTGTACCGGCGCGGCGATCTGCGGCCCGGCCACGAGGTGGCAGGACCCGCGATCGTCGCGGAGGCCGATGCCACCACCGTCGTCGACCCCGGCTGGCAGGCCACGGCGAGCGCGACCGGGCACCTGCTGGTGACACGGGTACGGCCCAGACCCACCCGGGTGGCCGTCGGCACCGACGTCGACCCGGTGCTGCTGGAGGTGTTCAACAACCTCTTCATGGCCATCGCCGAGCAGATGGGCGTGCGGCTGGAGAACACCGCACACTCCGTCAACATCAAGGAACGGCTCGACTTCTCCTGTGCCCTCTTCGACGCCGACGGCAATCTGATCGCCAACGCGCCCCACATCCCCGTCCACCTGGGATCCATGGGGGAGTCCATCAAGGAGGTGCTGCGCCGCCGCCGTGACGAGGGCGAGCTGCTGCCGGGTGACGTCTACGCGGTCAACGACCCGTACCACGGCGGTACGCACCTGCCCGACGTCACCGTCGTGACCCCCGTCTTCGAAGGCGGCGAACTGCGTTTCCTCGTCGCCTCGCGCGGCCACCACGCCGAGATCGGCGGCATCACGCCCGGCTCCATGCCCGCGTTCAGCACCGACATCGAGGAGGAAGGCGTCCTCTTCGACAACTGGCTTCTCGTACGGGACGGGCGGCTGCTCGAGGACGAGACCCGTCGGCTGCTCACCGGCGCCCGGCACCCGTCCCGCGCCCCGGACACCAACATCGCCGACCTGAAGGCGCAGATCGCCGCCAACGAGAAGGGGATCGCCGAACTGCACCGCATGGTCGACCAGTTCGGTCTCGACGTCGTCCAGGCCTACATGCGGCACGTCCGCGACAACGCCGAGGAGTCGGTGCGCCGGATCGTCGCCACCCTGGACGACGGCGAATGCAGGTACGAGACCGACAGCGGCGCGGTCATCCAGGTGGCAGTGCGGGTCGACCGCGAACGGCGCGAAGCGGTCCTCGACTTCACCGGCACCTCACCCCAGCAGCCCGGCAACGCCAACGCGCCCACCTCCGTGGTGATGGCCGCCGTGCTCTACGTGTTCAGAACCCTCGTGGCCGACGACATCCCCCTCAACAGCGGCTGCCTGGCTCCCCTGGAGGTGCGGGTGCCGGAGGGCTCGATGCTCGCGCCGGTGCACCCGGCGGCCACGGTCGCGGGCAACGTCGAGACCTCGCAGGCCGTCACGGGAGCGCTGTACGCGGCCCTCGGGGTACAGGCCGAGGGCTCGGGGACGATGAACAACGTGACGTTCGGCAACGACCGCGTGCAGTACTACGAGACCGTGGCGAGCGGGTCCGGCGCCGGTGACGGTTTCGACGGCGCGGACGCCGTGCAGACCCATATGACCAACTCACGCCTCACCGACCCCGAGGTGCTCGAGTGGCGCTGTCCGGTCCGCGTCGACTCCTTTGCCGTACGTACGGGCAGCGGGGGCGGCGGACGGTGGCACGGCGGCTGCGGCGTCGTACGGCGGATCCGCTTCCTGGAGCCGATGACGGTGGCGCTGCTGACCGGTCACCGGCGGATCGCGCCGTACGGGATGGCGGGCGGCGCGCCGGGTGCGCTGGGCGAGAACCGGGTGGAGCGGGCGGACGGCAGCGTGGACCGCCTCGACGGTGTCGACTCCGTCGATGTCGGGCCCGGCGACGTGCTGGTCGTGAGCACGCCGGGAGGTGGCGGATACGGCACCCCGCAGCCGTGATCAGCGGACCGTCACGAAGCGCACCGCGGTCCCGGGCACGGCCTGTGCCGCCGCGGGCAGATCGCGCACGTCGACGACGCCCACCACGGGATAGCCGCCGGTGGTGGGATGGTCGGCGAGGAAGACGACCGGGCGGCCGTCCGGGGGCACCTGCACCGCGCCGAGCACCATGCCCTCGCTCGGCAGCTCCCGCGTGACCGCCCGCTCGAGCGGCGGCCCGTCGGTGCGCAGTCCGATGCGGTTGCTCGCCGACGACACCCGGAAGGCACCGCGGGCGAGGGTGCGCAGCGCGGCGTCCGTGAACCAGTCGTCGCGGGGGCCGAACCGTAGGCGCAGCACCAGTGGGGCCGGGGGAGCGGGCCAGGGCACCTGGACGTCCACCCGGGCCGGCGGCTGGGCCGGAGTCCCGAGGGGCAGCACGGCACCGGCCGACAGGGGCGCGGGCCCGAGCCCCGACAGCAGATCGGTGGAGCGGCTGCCCAGTACCGGTTCGACGGTGATGCCGCCGGCGAAGGCCACGTAACCGCGCACGCCCCGTACTGCGGGCCCCACCTCCAGGACCGCCCCGGCCGGGACACGCAGCGGCGCACCCCAGGGGGCGGGTCTGCCGTCGACGGTGACCGGGCTGTGCGCCCCGCCGACGGCGACGGTCACGGCACAACGCGGCCGTACGGCACAGCCGTCGAGCGTCGTCTCCAGGACGGCGGCGCTCTCCGGATTGCCGACCAGACGGTTGGCGAGCCGGGCCGCGGGCTGGTCGAGTGCTCCCGAACGCGGCACCCCGAGGTGCGCGTGCCCCGGCCGCCCGGCATCCTGCACCGTGGTCAGCGCCCCGGGCCGTACGACCGCCAGTGCGAGATCGGTCATCGGCACTCCGGGACGAAGCGGACCCGGGTCCCCGGCGACAGGAGCGCCGCGGGATCCCTCGCGGTGTCCCACAGCACGGCGTCCGTGGTGCCGACCAGCTGCCAGCCGCCGGGCGACGAGCGCGGATAGACACCTGTGTACGGGCCGGCCAGCGCGAGGGAGCCCGCGGGCACGGCGGTACGGGGCGTGGCCCTGCGCGGAACGGCGTAGCGCTGCGGCAGCCCTGTCAGATAGCCGAACCCCGGCGCGAACCCGCAGAAAGCGACCCGGAACTCGAGCGACGAGTGGATCCGTACGGCCTCGTCCCCGGTCACCCCCCACAGGGCCGCCACCTCCGCCAGATCGGGCCCGTCGTAACGCACGGGAATCTCGACGGAGTTGTCCGCACGCAGGGCGAGCGGCGGGACCACCCACGACGCGAGCTCCTGCGCGAAGCGCCGCGGATCGTCGAGCCCGTCCAGCAGTACGGTCCGCGCGGCGGGCACGATCTCGTCGACGTGCGGCAGGATGCCCGCGGCGCGCCGGCGCAGCAACTCGGCGTGGAGCGCGCCCGCCTCCTCGCCGTCGCCGGTCTCGACGAGCAGCGCCCGCTCGCCGACCGGCAGGATCCTCCGGGCAGGGCCGTTCATACGAACGCCTCCACGCGGACGCCCACGCCTTCCAGCCGTCCGCGCACTTCGCGTGCCAGTGCCACCGCGCCCGCAGTGTCCCCGTGCAGACACAGCGAGCGGGCCCGCACGGAGACCGAGCTTCCGCACCGGGACGTGACGACCCCGAAGCGGGCCATGCTCACGGACCGTTCGACGACCGTGGCCGGGTCGCTGATCACGGCACCGCTCTCGGCGCGCGGCACGAGCGTGCCCTGCGCCGTGTACGCGCGGTCGGCGAACGCCTCGGTGACCACGGGGAGCCCGGCCTTCTCCGCCATGGTGTGCAGCCGGGAGCCCGGCAGGCCGAGCAGCGGCAGCCGCTCGCCCGACAGCAGCACACCGTCGACGACCGCCGCCGCCTGCTCCTCGTCGTGCACGACGCGGTTGTAGAGCGCGCCGTGCGGCTTGACGTACGAGACACGGGAGCCCGCCGCCCGCGCGAAGACCTCCAGTGCGCCGATCTGGTAGGCGGTCTCCGCGGCCAGCTCGTCGGCCGGGACGTCCATGGAGCGCCGTCCGAACCCCGCCAGATCGCGATAGGACACCTGGGCGCCGATCCGCACCCCGCGCTCGGCCGCCAGGTCGCAGACGCGGCGCATAGTGACCGCGTCCCCGGCGTGGAAGCCGCAGGCGACGTTGGCGCTGGTGACGACGGACAGCAGCTGCTCGTCGTCGGTCAGCCGCCAGTGGCCGAAGCCCTCGCCGAGGTCGGCATTGAGATCGATGGACGCCCAGGTCACCGCGGTACCTCCAAGTCCTTTGCGGAGTCTGTCCCTTACGGAGTCCGTCCCGTGCGGAGCCCGTCCTGTGCCGGGCCGGTCAGAGGAGTTCGCGGTCGCGCGTCTCCGGCAGGCCGAGCAGAGCCAGCACGGCGAGACCGTAGCCGAGGGCACCGAGAACGAGCGCGCCGCCCACTCCCCAGCTGTCGGAGAGGAAACCGACGAGCGTGGGCAGGAAGGCGCCCACCGCGCGGCCGCTGTTGTACGTGAAGCCCTGACCGGTGCCGCGCACGGCCGTCGGGTACAGCTCGCTGAGGAAGGAGCCGAACCCGCTGAAGATGGCCGACATGCAGAAGCCGAGCGGGAAGCCGAGGACGAGCAGCAGGCTGTTCGCCCCCGCCGGGATGTTGGTGTAGGCGAGGATCCCGATGCCCGACAGCACCGCGAAGAGCGCGATGTTCTTCTTCCGGCCGATTGTGTCCGTGAGGTATCCGCCGGTCAGATACCCGACGAAGGCGCCGGATATGAGGAACGTCAGATAGCCGCCGGTGCCGACGACCGTGAGCCCGCGCTCGGTCTTCAGATAGGTGGGAACCCAGGTCGCCAGGGTGTAGTAGCCGCCCTGCACACCCGTGGACAGCAGGGTGGCGAACAGTGTGGTGCGCAGCAGGTCCCTCTTGAAGATCGTGCTGAACGACCCTCGCTCGGAGCTGGTGCGGCGCTGCTCGGCCGCCGCGGGGGCGTCACTCACATTGCGGCGTACGTACACCACCAGCAGGGCGGGCAGCGCTCCCGTCCAGAACATCACGCGCCACGCGGTGTCGGCGTCGAGGAACTGGAAGACCAGCGTGTAGACGATGACGGCGAGCGCCCAGCCGGCCGCCCACGCGCTCTGCACGGCCCCGAGTGTGCGTCCCCGGTTCTTGGCCGTGGCGTACTCGGCGACCAGGATGGCGCCGACCGCCCACTCGCCGCCGAAGCCGAGCCCCTGCAGCGCACGGAAGACCAGCAGCGTCTCGTAGTTGGGTGCGAAGCCGCACAGCACCGTGAACACGGCGTACGTGATCACGGTGATCATCAGCGCCTTCACCCGGCCGATGCGGTCCGCGAGGATCCCGGCGAGCGCACCGCCTATGGCCGAGACGACCAGGGTGACGGTGGTGAGAAGTCCGGTCTGTCCGTTGTCGAGGCTGAAGTAGGCGGAGATCGCCACCATGCTCAGCGGCAGGGTGAAGTAGTCGTACGAATCGAGTGCGTAGCCGCCGAACGCGCCGCCGAACGCCCGGCGCCCGCGCGGTCCGAGAGCGCGCAGCCACGCGAACGTGCCGGTGTCCTCGGGGAGTTCGTCGTGCTTCGGCTGTGCATGGGTCGTGCTCATCTGCACCTCGCTGAGGGGGAGGAGGAGCTTTCCGGAGTGTGCGGTCACGCCAACGTAGAGGATTGTTGAACGATCCGACAAGAGTCGTGTGGACACGTTCCGGCTTCTACGATGGAGACCGCACGCCGGCGCGGACGTCCGGCGGCGGAGAGAGGGGCGTTGTGGGGACGACGGAGCCCAGGGCCGGGGGACTGGCGGACGACCGCCCGCTGTTGGGGCGCACCAGCACGGCGGAACGGGTCGCGGACATCCTGCGCACCCGCATCGCCGAGGGCTACTTCCCGCCCGGCGAGCGGCTGTCGGAGGACAGCATCGGAAAGGCCCTCGGTGTCTCGCGCAACACCCTGCGCGAGGCGTTCCGGCTGCTCACCCACGAGCGGCTGCTCGTCCACGAACTCAATCGCGGCGTCTTTGTCCGCATGCTCGCCGTCCAGGACGTCGAGGACATCTACCGCACCAGGCAGCTCGTCGAATGCGCCGTGGTGGACCGGCTGGGCGAACCGCCGTACATACTGGACAAACTGGACGCCGCGGTCGCCGGAGGGGAACGGGCCGCCCACGAGCGGGACTGGAAGGGTGTCTCCACGGCCAACATCCACTTCCACCGCGAACTCGTCGCCCTCGCCGGCAGCGCACGGACCGACGAACTGATGCGCAGCGTCCTCGCCGAGCTGCGACTCGCCTTCCACGTCGTGGACGACCCGCAACAGCTGCACCAGCCCTACCTCGTCCGCAACCGCGAGATCCTCGAGACGCTGCGCGCGGGCAGGCGGAGCGAGGCACGACAGCTCCTGGACGCGTACCTGGACGACTCCCGCGCGCAACTGGTCAGCAGGTACGCGACGCTCCTGCCGGACGCCTGACCGCACTGCGCGACGGGGGTGCTCTGCGCCGTTTCGACCGTTGTCGGTGCGAGGACCTAATCTGTGCACCGTGACTTCGCCAGCCTCGACGGACCTCGTTCCGCCCCAGCTCAGCGCGGGGCCGCGACCCGCGCAGGGTCCGGCCGCCGACGAAGGGCTCGCGCGGCGGCTCCGCGCGCTCGCATGCACCGCGCCGCTGCACGATCTCGACGTCCGCAAGGCGAATCTCGCGGGCGAGTACTCGGTCTACGCCATGGCCGAGGTCGCCCTCGCCGCCATCGACCTCGTCACGCTCAACATGGACTTCGACACCGGCGCCGACCACGACCAGATAGTGGCGCGCCTCCTCCCGCGGGTGGCCGCCCAGGCGCCACGGCGGCCCGTGGCCGAGCACGAGCGGGTGGCGCGCTGGGTGCTGGAGAACCTGATCAACGTCGGCAGCGTGGACCGCGGCTTCCGCGCCGTCTACGGCACGTTCGGCACCGACGGCGTCTACACCCGCCGCGACTACGACTTCAAGCTCGTCGAGGAAGTGCCCGGCCACGGCGGCACCGTCTATCTGCGCACCACCGACGAAGCGGTCAACGTCCTCGTCGGCGCCCTCGACACCGACGTCACCAGCGCGCAGATCGCGGCCGAGGTGAAGCTCGAGGTCCTCATCAGCCGCGGCCGTCTCGCCGACGCGCAACTCGCCGCCGAACAGGCCCGCTACCGGACCGTGCAGTACTCGGAGGTACTGCGCAGGACGCTCGAGGCCACACGGCGCAACGTCCGGGCCGTGGACTGGCTCAACGAGGTCCCCGACATGATCGCCGAGGCGCTCGACCACGTCGCCGACCGCTACCGCCACGAGAACGCGATCCTCACCAACATCCGCAAGGCCCGTGACGAAGCCGAGGACCCCGAGCACAAGCGCCGCGCCGCCGAGCTCGTCGACATAGTCAAGGACTGCATCCGCCGGCACACCCAGCTCCAGTCCCGCCTCCTGGAGGCCGGTCCGCTGTTCCGCGCGGAACAGGACCGGCAGGCCTTCGCCCGGCCCACCGCCCGGACCGGGCTCGACCTGTACGGACAACTGGTGGCACCGCTGCTGCCACTGCCCGTCGAGTCGGCGATCCACGTCACGGACGCCTTCTTCGCACGCGGGACCGGGCTGCGGACGCCGCCCTCCGTCCGCGTCGGCGACCTTGTCGACCTGCTGCTCACGCCGCCGACGGAGCGCGAGCACCTCGGCGCGGAGATGCCGGAGCCCGACCTGATCGCCACCCCCGACGACAGCCGATTCAGCGAGGAGCAGCTCGCGAGTGCCATGGAGCTGCTGGACCTGGAGCACGACGCACCGCGCCGGCTCTCCGGCCTGCTGGTGGAGGCACGCCGCCAAGACCCCGACCTTCCGTATCTGGTCGCGCTGCTGGCCGTCCACGCGGCGAGCCCTCCGGTCGGCACCGCGTACCGCCAGGGCGAGCAGCGACTGTTGTTCGCCGTCGACGACGGCACGCAGCTGGACGACGCCGAGTTCGGCGGTGCCGACCTGATCGTGGGTACGGCCCTACTGGACGCGGTGGGCATGGCGGCGGCGCGAGCGGAGGGAGCGTGACGACTCCCCGGCCGGGGGCTGCGCGCCCGGCGCCTCACACGCCGGCGACCGCGGTCCGTCCGGCGTGCGAGAACACGCGCGAGAACGCCGTGCGAAGCGCCGTACCCCGGTCCGCGCCGAGCCCGGTTCCCGGACGGGGCGATCAGGGGAACGGCACGTCGGCCCCACCGCGGCGTAGCCGCCGCGACCACCCAGCCACCACCACAACCCCCAGCCCCTAGGAGCACCCCCCGTGAGCGACCCCCACGTCGAGGCCTCCGCCGCGTGGAGCGACCCGGTCGCCCCTCAAGGCCCTCCGACCGGACCGATCTCCGCGGCCGCCGCCTCAGCTCCGGGCGTGACCCCCGCCGACGCCGCCGACGCCGCGCGCCTCGTCTCCTTCGGGCTCCAGCCCAAGCTGCTGCCGGCCCGCGACGCGGAGTACGCCGAACTGCTGCGCCGCTACCGTGAGGACACCGCCTTCGCACGCATCGCCGACGCCGTCGCGACCGGCCTCGGCCTCGTCGTGCTGGAGGTGTCCCCCCGGGCCGGCATGGCCGTCACCGCCGGTGAGGACTCCGTCTTCGCGGTCCGGATGGGCGACTACGCCCGCAGGGCCTCCGCCGACTCCGCCGACCGCTTCCTGCACGGCCTGGCCCACCTCGCCGTCGCCGCCATGGCCTTCCCGCGCCCGGAGGACCTCGCCGACGACGGATACATCGGCCGGATCACCGTCAACGGCGTGGACGCCTTCGTACGCCAGGCGTGCCGGCGCCTCGAAGAGCGCGCCGACGAGCAGGGCGAGAACACCGACCCGGCCAGCCAGGCCCCCGGCCTGGAGGCCGCCTGGCGGGTCTACGCCCGCCGCAGCGCCACCGGCGCCACCAAGGACGCCCGCCGCCTGGCGGGATCGACGACCGGCATCGTCGGCAAGGCCGTCGCCTTCCTCACCGACTCCGGCTTCCTGCAGCGGACCGGTGACGACGCCGGAGGCGCCTACCGCACCACGGCCCGCTACCAGCTGCAGGTCCGCGACATGGCAGGCAACGCCGCGATGGCCGAGCTGCTGGAGCTGGGTGTCGTCCCCGTCAGCGACGGTTCCCCCACGCTCGTGGCACCGCCCGACGGCGACGACCTCGACGTGGCGGCCGACGCCGGACTGCCCTTCCACGCGTAGCGCGTGCCCGCCCCGCCCCGACTTCCGCCCGCCGCCGCGTAACCGTTCAGTCGAACGTTCAGACCAAACCGAGAGTCCGCCGCCATGTACGAGTTGTCCCGGGTCCGCCTCTACTCCATCGGTCCTGCCGGTGCGCGCTACGCCGACACCGTGCTCGACCTGCGCGGAGTCGGCGAGCCCGTGCCCGACCCCGCCCCCATGCAGGCGGAGTTCTTCGAGGAGGAGCCGGTCGGCCCACCGCGCCGCCCGGCGCCCGCGGGCGTGCTCTTCCTCGAGAACGGCGGCGGCAAGTCGGTCCTGCTGAAACTGATCTTCTCCGTGATGCTGCCCGGCCACCGCAACACGCTCGGCGGCGCCAGCTCGGGCGTGCTCCGCAAGTTCCTGCTGGCCGACGACTGCGGACACGTGGCGCTCGAGTGGCAGCACACCCTGACCGGCGAGCTGGTCGTCGTCGGCAAGGTCAGCGAGTGGCGGGGACGACAGGTGTCCAACGACCCGCGGAAGTTCGCGGAGGCCTGGTACTCCTTCCGCCCCGGCCCCGGACTCGGCCTCGACTCCCTCCCGGTCGCGGAGTCCACTGCCGTCCGTCCCACCGTCGAGGGCGTGTCGGGCGCTTCGGGCCGCCGCCGCACGATGAAGGGCTTCCGTGACGCCATCACCGAGGCCGGCAAGGCGTATCCGCATCTCGACGTGTACTGGGAGGAGATCCACGACCGCTGGAACGAGCACCTCGGCGACCTCGGTCTCGACCCCGAACTGTTCCGCTACCAGCGGGAGATGAACGCCGACGAGGGCGAGGCGGCCGGCCTCTTCGCCGTCAAGAAGGACTCCGACTTCACCGACCTCCTGCTGCGCGCCGTCACCGACACCCGCGACACGGACGGCCTCGCCGACCTGGTCAGCGGATTCGGCAACAAGCTGGGCCGCCGGGCGGAGCTCACCGCGGAACGAGACTTCACCGCGGGCTCCGTCGACCTGCTCGGCCGCATCGTCGAGGCCGCCGAGACCCGCACCAGGGCGCGCGACATCCACGCCGGCGCCGAGCGCCGTACCCGTACCCTGGCGCGTCGCCTCTCCGCCCGTGCCGCGCAGGAGCGCACCCGTACGGCGGACCTCGCCCAGCAGGTCACCGCCGCCGCGCACACGGTGACCGCCGCCGAGCAGGCACGCAACCGCAGCTCGCTGGTCGCCGCCGAACTGGCTTTCCGCCACGCGTCCCTTGCCCTGACGGCCGCCGAGAAGGGCGCCGCCGCGCAGCGCCGGGAGCTCATCGACGCGCGCACGCTGCACTCGGCATGGCAGGCGGCGGAGGCGGTCCTGCGGCACCGAGCGGCCGCCGACCGTTCCGCTCGTGTCGCCGCGGCGATCCGGGAGGCGGAGCGGGACGCCGCCCCCGCGCTCGCCGCGCGGGCCAAGGCCGCCGGCGACCTCGTCCGCGCCCTGAACGCGGCGGCGGAGAAAGGCGAACGCGTCGCCAACGAGGAGGAGGAGCGCTCCCGCGCCCTGCAGGAGGCCGGCGAGGCCGCCCACCGCGACGCCACCGCCGCCGCGACACAGGCCCAGCGCGCCCGCAGCGAGGTCGGCCACCTCCGCCAGCGGCTGACCGAGGTCGAGCAGGAGACGGCGGAGGCGGTACGGGCCGGATGGCTCGACGACACCGCCCCCGACGCCGACCCGGCGCGCGGCGCGCTGGCGGCGAGCGATGCCGAGAAGACGACCGTCGCCGCCTGGGACGAGGCCCGCGAGGCCGCCCGCTCCACGGCGGAGCGCGCAAAGGAGGTGGCGGCCGCGGAGAGCCGCGCGGAGCTCGCCGCCGCCCGGGCGGCGGACGCGGCACAGGCGGCGGAGAACGCCTACGAGGCCGAGCGCCGCGCCGCCGCGTCCATCGCCGAGGACGAGCGTCTGACGGACCTGCTGAGCCTGGCGTCCGCCACCACGCCCTCCCTGGTTCCGCAACCGCGCACCGCCGACCCGTTCGGCACCGGCGAGGCCGCTCCCGCAGCCCGCGACGAGGGCGACGGCACCGCGGCCCCGCACGGGCC